>DASXKV010000036.1 GCA_036496605.1 Gemmatimonadaceae bacterium
GGTAAACGTCACCACGACGTCGTCGAGTCGCTTGCGGGCGGCGGTGAGATCGACGCCCGTGAGCGATGCGGCATTCTCGTCGAGAAACGGTTGCGCGCGGAGCAGCGCATCGAGTACAGCATTCTCTTGATACTTCATAATCTCCTCTCGTTTGGTTGATGGACGCGGACAAAGCAAGCGGCCACCGTGCGCGCCGGTCGCGGTGGCCGAGGAAATGGAAGTGCGGTGTGGCGACGTGAGGACGTCGCCGGCGGTTTGGTTCATCTCAACGGGGGCGGTCGTGCCCTGAGCGGCAGCGTGGTCAACATGGTTGGCGAGGGACGAGAAGTGGTTGGTGAGGAGTGCGATGTGAACGGCGGCGCATCACATGGCTTCTGGGATTGTTGCTATTGCCGTCGGCAACGGTGCGACGCGATGTGGGATGATCGACATGGACTCGCGGCGTTGTCGATCTCGTCGGCGGAGTGATGGATGTCGTCGCCGGAGTTGTTGATCTCGTCGGCGAAGTGAGTAGTGTCAGCTATAGTCCGATCACCTCGAGCTGGACATCGGTTCATCTCGACGGTGATCGCGTGAGTCCCTCGCGTACAGGGTGAGACGCCACCTGTACGGCGAGCAGAGGACTCCGAACGGCGGTGAATTCGAGCGGGACGTCGCGCTATTGCACCCAGACGCGTGTGCATTCCTGCTGTACAGCCGCGCATTCCTGCTGTGCAGCCGCGCATTCGTGCTGTACAGCCGCGCATTCGTGCTGTACAGCCTCGCATTCGTGCTGTACAGCCTCGCATCCCGGCTGGACAGCCTCGCATCCCTGCTGGACAGCCTCGCATCCCTGCTGGACAGCCTCGCATCTCTGCTGGACAGCTTCGCATTTGTGCTGGACAGCGTCGCATCCTTGCGGCGACGCAGTCACTTCAGTCGGGACCGAGAATCATCTCTTCCGGACGGCTGTTGATCCGTGCTGGACGATGGTCAGCTCCTGGTGGACGGCCGTTCATTCCTCCGGCACGACGAACGATTCCCTCGGGACACCGATCCGTTCGAGCGGGACGAGTTGCATTCTCGCCTGTACACCGATCAATTCGACCGGCACTGCTCTTCGTTTCATCTGGACAGCCATCAATTTGTCCGGTACGAGCGTTCGTTCCGTCGGGACGAAATGGAGACTCTTCGATACAAGATTCAACGCTCGCGGTACGCGATTCCATTCGATCTTGTCGGTGTCGCGATACGAGTGGCGGCCCTGATCATCGAGCGAACGAAACGTTCGCGGCGGTTGTACGCGTCTCAGTTTGCGCGGCACGAGCTTCTAATTCCTCGCCGCAGCTCGTCGCGCTCGGTGGATCCGCCTCATGCTCGTCGGTACGGCGAAGCGATCGACTGGCGACGCGTCAGGGTGAGCACTTCGAATTACTCTGTTTGTGAAAAGCTGGATACCGTTGACGGCAGATGGCGCGGATGAAAACAAAAAAAAGCGACTCGCCACTCATTCGGCGAAGCGTTCCGCCCGGCGGCGTTCCATCGCGAAGACCGTGATTGCGTCTGGCCGTCCGGAAGGATATAAGGAGCGATAGTTTCCCTCCTTCGAGGCGCCAGTGATCAGGGCTCGATTGCTCACCCTCGCGAGCGCGGTCGGCTCGCTCGTCCTCGCACCGAACGCATCACCGCAAGGCACGACCGCAGTCGTCGCGCTCCGCGGCGCCACCGTCCACACCGCCGCCGGTTCCGTCATCAAGAACGGCGTCGTCCTCATTCGGGATGGCAAGATCGCCGACGTCGGCGCCGGAATCTCGATTCCCGCGGGCGCCCAGGTCGTCGACGTCTCGGGACGCGAGATCATCCCCGGGATGGTCGACAACCATTCCCACATCGGCGCGGCGCCCGAGGACCTCAACGAGCAAGCCGTCTCGTTTGGCCCGCAGCACCGCATGGTCGACGCGCTCAATCCCGACGACCGCGGCTGGAAACCCGACGCCGATGCCGGCGTGACAACGGTCGTCACCGGTACGGGCAGCGGTGAGGTCTCGAGCGGTGAAGCAGCAGTCGTAAAGACCTGGGGACCCGACTTTCAGAAGCGCATCCTCAAGGAAGCCGGCGGGCTCAAGATCGCAATGGGACGCAAGCGTCCCGATCGTCCACCCTCGACGAGCCCCGCGGTCACCTCCGGACTCCGCGACATGTTCATCCACGCGCGCGAGTACATGGACGCGTGGAACCGCTGGGAAGCGGGCGGCAAGCAGGGCGCGCCCCCGCCGCGCGACCTCGGCATGGAGACCGTCGCACGCGTGCTTCGACACGAGGACTACGTCCGCGCGCACGTACACTCGGCGGCGGATATCATGGCGCTCCTCAAGCTCAAGGACGAATTCGGCTTCGACCTCGCGATGCATCACGCGACGGAGGCGTACAAAGTCGCTGACGAGATCGCGAAACGACACGTCGACGTCGTCGGGATGCCGCTATTCGTGCGCATCGGGCTCAAGGAAGAGATCATGCGCAGCCCGGTGACGCTCTGGAAAGCGGGTGTGTTGTACGCGTTTCACACCGACGACCCCGTCGTGCAGGGCAAGTGGTTTCGATACTGCGGCGCGATGGCCGTGCGCTATGGGTTGCCCGAAGAGGAAGCACTCAAGGGCCTAACGATCAACGCCGCGAAGATCGCGCGGGTATCCAACCGCGTTGGCTCGATCGAGAAAGGAAAAGACGCGGATATCGTCGTTCTCGACGGACCGTGGTACGAGCCAAAGACGCGCGTCGATCTCGTTTACGTCGATGGCAACGTCGCGTACGATCGCGCGAAGGAGGGAAAATGATACGGGCAGAGGGTAGTGGGTCGGGGGCGGAGTGTCGTGGGCGGCGCGTCATGGCGGCGCTGGCTGCCTGTGCGCTCGTTGTACCGATGATTTCGCGCGCGCAGGATACCACCCGCAACACTTCGCGCTCTGCCCTCCACGCAATAGCCATTCGGAACGCAACCGTGCTCACCATGAGCGGTCCCGCGCTACGCGGGGCAACGGTGCTCATGCGCGGTGGCAAGATCGCCGGCGTCGGGACGAACCTAACGATTCCGTCGGACGCGACGATCGTTGACGGGACGAACAAGTACGTGATGCCCGGTCTGATCGACGCGATGACATACTTCGGTATCGATGCGCAGGACCTCGCCGAGGCGAGCGATCCGATCACGCCGGAGCTGCGTATCATCGACGCATATGATCCGACCGGGATGGGTTTCGCGAGCGGCGCGGGCCCGCTCCGCGCAACGGAGCTCCTCACCGGCGGCGTCACCGCGCAGTACGTCGGGCCGGGTGACGCAACAGTCGTCAGCGGCCAGGGCGCGATCGTGAAGACAGCCGGCCAGAGTCTCGCCGACATCACCGTGAAGGAGCCGGCGGGAATGGACATGTCCGTCGGCGCCGGGCCGACGAAGACGTTCCGCGCGAAGAATCGAACGCCGAACACGCACCCGGCCGTGATGTCGCTGCTCCGACAATCATTTATTCGCGCGCAGGAGTACGACCGTGCCTGGCAGGCGTACAACGCGCGGCCCGACTCGGTTCGCGCACGCACGGCGCCGCCGAAGCGCGAGCAAGGGATGGACGCCCTCGTTAGGGTCCTTCATCGCCAACTGCCGGCACGCATACAAGCCAACACGGTGACCGACATCCGCGGCGCGATGCGGCTCGCGGACGAATTCGGCTTCGATCTCGTGATCAATGGCGGCGCGCAGGCGTATCAGATGAAAGCGGAGCTCGCCGCGAAGAAGATCCCCGTCGTGCTCGGGCCGATTTCAAATCCGTTCATCTCCGGCGACGAGATTCCCGATCTCAAGGAGTATCCCGCGCCTGACGAGCGAAACACGGCCTGGCTCCATCAGGCGGGCGTCCCCATCGCCATCGCGAGCTACTCGCACGGGCTCGGCGGCCTCGCACAGCCGATCACGGGCAAGTGGCTCCTCATCGACGCCGCGCTGGCGCAGGGTTACGGATTGCCGGAGGAAGAAGTGCTGCGCGCGGTCACTTTGTATCCGGCGCAGATCCTCGGCGTCGCGAATCGATTGGGCAGTCTCGAGAGCGGCAAGGACGCGGACGTGATCATCCTCGATGGCCCGCCGCTGAGTATGAAGACGTGGGTGGAAAGTGTGTACGTAGGCGGCGAGCTGGTTTATAGTCGCTCGGGGTCGGGCGCGGTGCTCGCCGGAGAGCAGCGTCGCCCGTAATAGCCAACTGTCATCCGGAGCGAAAAGCTCAGGATAACAATCCCGCCCTCTACCCTCTACCCGCTACCCGCTACCCTCTACGCGTTCCGATCGATGCACCCGTGGAAGTTGGGATTGTTCCTCTCACTGATCGGGATGATGATGTTGACGTCCGTCCCGCGCATGAGATTGTCCTTGTGATACGCCCCCGTCGGAAAGACCGTTTCCGGTCCGCGCCCGTACTGCCTGACGAGCCGGCGTAGATCGCCGAGGCGATGGCCGGTCATGAAGAGCCAGAAGGCGCGCTCGTGGAACATGAGATCGACGCGCGCCGTCGCCGTTCCCGGGTCCGTCAGCGGTGCGAGGCCCGACACCGTCGCGCGCGCGACATTCAGCTTCGCGAGCCAGGTGGTGGCGTCGCCAACGGCCAGCGCTGCCTCGGCCTCGATGAGTCGGGCTTCGATCCCGCTCGCCTGCACGACCGGTGAGGAGAGACTGTTGTACTCCAGGAAACGAATCATCGGCGTCACGCCGTCGAAGCGCGAAAGGCCGCTACTCTGAACCGGCAGACGCGGGTCGTTCGCCGACGCGAAGTTGAGCCCATTCTGACCCTCGGTATCCGAGACGGATAGTCGGTCGGCGTTGAAGATGTCCGTGAACATGTAATTCTTCTCGCGGTCGGTCGCTACGCTGTGGTATGTCTGGTAGACGAACGACGTCGGGACCGCGGCGACCGCGGCGGCAGCGGCCGCGAAGTTGGCTTGGTCCACGAGCGTCCGCCCGCGCAGCACCGCCTCGAGACTCGTGACAGTCGGATCGCCATTCGCGTTCGACTTCGCCTGATCGAGCCGAGTGATCGCGCGTGCAAAGATCGCCGCGGTCGTGAGCGGCTGCCCATAGACGAGGGTGGGCTGGGTCGTGCTGAACGGCACCCCCGAGCAGTAGTCCTCGGCGAGCAGGATGTGAACGAGCGCCGAGATCGCGTACATCTCGCCAATGCGCGGGTCCTGCTTGTTGAACTGCGTGAGCGCCGCGGCAGCGCGCTCGGCGCCCTCGCGCGCGCGGTGCAGGTCGAGATACATCTCCTGCCACGCGTCCGCTTCCTCGCGCACGTTGCGGAGATCCATCTGCTTCACTTCTGGGGGCGTCCCGCCGAAGCGGGCTTCGTCGGTGAACCACGCACCCGCCTCGACGAGGGCGGGGCCGGTGAGGCCGCTCCCGTCCACCGACAGTGCGAAGTCGCCGATGGCGCCGTTGTACAGGGCCGCCGCGCCTTGCGCGGTGTTCACTGCGCCCGGGTCGATCACGTCTGGGTTCTCCGTCTGGAGCAACGAATCTGCCTTGCACGCGGCGATCGTGAACGCGACGGCGACCGAGAGGGTCGCGCCGAACGCTGCTCGCGCGAATGTGATGGTCTTTCTCATGAGACGCATCCTCTCTTAGAAGCCAAGGTTCAGGCGCACCGTGTAGATGCGCGGCGGCGCGAGCTGAACGAAGTTGTACACCGCGGCATCGTCGCCCTGGGTTGCGATTTCCGGATCCCAACTCGTGAATTTCGACCACGTCGCCAGGTTTCGAGCCGTTAGGCGCACGATCGCCGACGTGGCGCGAAGACGGGCGACGTAACGCTCCGGGATGTTGTAGCTCATCGACAGCTCGCGGAACTTCCAGAAGGACGCATTCTCGATGTACGCACCGATGCCATTGCCGCCGGCGATCGCCTTGGCCTGATCGAACAAGGACGCCGAGGGATCGTTGATCGCGCGGCAGTTCTGCGTCGGCACGCACTGGAACCACTCGTTGACGTTCAAGTTTGCGAAACCTGCGCGCCGATCGAGCAAGCCGGAGATGGTAAGACGCTTGAACAGCGTCAGGCTGGGGGAGAAGGAAAGCGTTCGCGTCGGCACCGTCGAGCCGCCGAAGAGCGTCGAGTCCGAGACCGTGACTTCGTTCGGCTCGATGATGCCGTTGTGGTTCGCGTCGCTGTAGGACGTCATCTGCGGCCACCAAAGGCCGAAGAGCGGATAGCCGACGCGATTCTGGTAGCCGAAGCCGGTGATGGGCGGCAGACCACCGAGGTCGACGAGCTTGTTGCCATTCTGCGAGGCTTCGACGTTCAGGTCGAGAGCGATGTTCTGCCGGTCGACCAACCGCCCGTTGAGCGAGAGCTCGACCCCTTTGTTGGTGACGACGCCGATGTTCTCGATGCGCGAGACGGTCGCACCTAACGAGCCTGGCAGCACACGCTGGATCAGCGCGTCCGTCGTGCGCTTGTTGTAGTACGTGAGCTGGAGGTTGGCGCGTTTGCCGAGGAAGCCGGCGTCGAAGCCGCCCTCGAACTCCTGCGAGCGCTCCGGCTTGAGTGCGTCGTTGCCCAATCCAGCGAGCGTGACCGCCGGCTGGTCCACGCCGAAAATTGCCGTCGTGATCGGCGAGAGATATTGCAGCGCATCGGTCGGTCCGGGCTGCTGGCCGGAGACCCCGTATGCGCTCCGGAATCGCAGCTCATCGAGCCAGCGCAGAGCACGGAGCCCGCTGCCGTTGTCGATTGCGACCCAGGACGCAGAGATCTTCGGATAGGTGGCCGACCGATTCTTCTTGCCGAAGGCGCTGTTCTGATCGTAGCGCAGCGCGCCAGTAAGGAAGAATCGCTGGTCGAGACCGAACTCCTGCTCGACATATTGGCCGAGCGTCTTGCTTTCCACGGTCTTCTCGCCCGAGCTCTTGATCGCACCCGCGTCGATGCGCGTGATCCCCGGCGGGAAGACGTTGGCGGTGTTGAGCGTGCCATCGAGCTGGTCGCGAATGAACTGCACGCCGACAGAGGTCTTTGATTCGATGCGGCGCGTGAGCTCGCGCGTCGCCGTCGCCCCGAAGTCAGCGGTGTATTTCGCGCTCACGAACTTGTTGATCGTGCGCAGACCCTCGCGATTCAGATCGCAGATCGTGCACCCTTCGCCGGACGCGTTGTTTGCCTCATCGGAATAGCCGACGTAATCCAATCCGAGCGTGCCGCGCGCCGCGAGGAAGCTCCATGGCCGCCAATTACTCTGCAGGCTGTTCGTGAAGCGACTGTCGCGGCGATAGATGACGTCCGCGAACCCCTCCGCCGGCCGCGCGAACCCCCATGGATTGCTCGCCTTCGCGGGATTGGCGCTGCCGAAGAGCGCGGCGCCGAGGATGCCTTGGGTGTTGTCGCCCGTCTGCGGCAAGCGATTGTCGCTGTTCACGAAGCCGCTCGACAGCGTGACGTCGACGTTGTTGTTGAGGATTGCACTGAGGTTGCTTCGGAGATTTAACCGCTGCAGCTCGTTAGGGTTGAGCTGCTCCCCAGGCAAAATCGACACACCGCGCTCCTGACGAAGGAACGCTTGCTCCATCTGCGGCATACGGAGCGTACCATCTTCATGATCAGCGGCACCCGAAACAAAAAAGCGTACCTGCTCCGAGCCACCGTTGATCTGGATGCCGCGCTCGGCGCGGTAGCCGGCTGCGAGCGGCGTCGTGCCCGCGTCTTGCAGCAGGTTCCGCGAGTAGAGTTGCGTGATCGTGCACTGATTCTCGGCCTGCTGCCACGGCAAGCATTGACGAATGCCGCCTGTCGCCTTGTCGGTGCCCTGCGAGTAGTACTGGCCGGGATAATCGGTCACGTCCTTGTTGTAACCTTCTTCGTCGTAAAGCAGCCACTGCGTGCGACCCGGCTTCGCATGCTTCGTCGTTATGCGAATGACGCCATTCGCCGCTTGTGTGCCGTACAACGTCGCTGCCGACGGGCCCTTCACGATCTCCATGCTCTCGATCTCGTCGGGATCGATGTCGTTGAGGAACGAGGGATGACCGCCGCCGACGTATACCGTGCCGTCGAGTCGGGGCGAGCTCGTCTCGACCTTGATGCCGTCGACGTAAACCAGCGGGTCGTTCGAGAGCGAGGCGCTGCTCAACCCGCGGATGCGAACGCGCGATCCCGAGCCGACGGTGCCGTTCTGTTGTATCAACGTCACGCCGGAAACCCGGCTGTTGAGCAAATCCTGCATGTTCGTTATCGGCGCGCTCTCGACCACCTTCGCCGCGTCGACCTTGGCGACGGTATTGCCTAGCTCGCGCGTGCGTTGCTCGCCGGTAGCCGTCGTCACCACTTCCTCGAGCACGAACGGAACGTGGCTGACGATGAAATCCGCGGTCGTCGATTGACCGCCAACGATGGCGACAGTGCGCACTGCCGGACCATATCCCACACGGTTGACGCGGACTTGATGGGTGCCCGCCGGAATGGCGCGGATCGTGTAGACTCCCGAGTCGTTCGTGACTGCGCCGAGACTCGAGCCAGTAACCACGACAACGGCGCTGGGTACCGGTTGACCGTTGGACTGATCGGTGACTCGGCCCGTCAGGCTACCCTGGCGCGACACCCCAGCCTGGGCGTGCACAGTAGCGACAGCAGCGACGGAACAGAGAACCGCGACGACGAGTGAGCAAGTTCTCATCGATGACCTCGAAGCAGGGGAGAGGTCGGGCCCGCGGCGGCGCGAGGCAGTGCTAGTTGGCGCGAACTTGAAGCGCCAAACCCCTGTTTGGCAATAGATGTCTCAGGGACGGCACGGCTCGTTGGGGTGGTGAGGCGCTATCTACTGATGGCCAGATGCCGCTCTTCGCACTCCCTCACGATCATATCGACTCCCATTAGTCGCCGAGATCGCGGAGCTGAGAAGGTGTGAGCGACCAGCGAAGCATCGCCTGGCCTTTCGCCGGCGCGCGATCGAAGCGGAGCAGGCACGCGGCTCCCTTTTTCAGCTCGACGCGGGTGTCGTCGCCGGCCGTCATCAGCCAGGTCACGAGGCCACTCAAGTGTGGCTCGTGCCCGACCACGCCGACGGTACGGTCCGCGTCCTCGTTAGGTAACATGGCTCCCTGCAGCCACTCGAGAAATTCGTCATATGATCGATCGGGCCGCAACGCCTCCACGATCTCGACGCGCGCAACGCCGAGCGCCGGCGCCACGATCTCCGCCGTTTCACGTGCGCGGACGAGCGGGCTCGATGCAAGGTGCGCGAGCCGCCCGATAACAGCGCGCAACCCCTGCGCGCCGCGACGCATCTTGCTCCGGCCCTCCTCGGTGAGGGGACGCAGGTCGTCGTTACGGCCCGTCGCCGCGAATCGCTCCTTGTCCTCGGCGATGGCGTGCCGGATCACCAACAGATTCATATATGAAGGGCCTCGTACCGTAGCGGCTATCGCTCCGCGCTCAACGCTCCGCGGGCCGCATCCAGCATCTCCCGGACCTTCGCCGCCAGGAAGTCCGGACGGAAGGGTTTGCCGAGGAAGCCGACCGTGGTTTTGCGCAGACCCTGATGAAGGATCGCGTCCTCGGTGTACCCGGACATGAAGAGCACGCGCGTCTCGGGTCTGGTGCGCCAGAGCTCGAGCGCGAGCTCGCGTCCGCCGAGGTTCGGCATCACGACGTCGGTGACGAGAATGTGAATCGAGCCCTCGTACGATGCGCTGACCGCGAGGGCCTCCTCGCCGTCACCCGCGGCAAGGACGCGGTAGCCGAGCTCCTCCAGCACGCGCTGCAGGACCTCGCGCAACGCCTCGCCGTCCTCGACGAGCAGCACCGTCTCGCCCGCCTCGCTGCGCAGGCATCCTTCCGAGCCTAACGGGCGCCGCTGCCCGGCTCCCGCGTTGGTATTCTCGACGGAGAGAGGCGTTAGGCGCCGCGCCACTACGCGCGGCGGCACCCCTTCTTCTCCGGTAGCGACCGGGAAGTAGATGCGGAAGGTCGTGCCGCGGCCCAGCTCACTATCGACTTGAATGTTGCCCCCGGACTGCTGAACGATGCCGTAGACCGTCGCGAGGCCGAGACCCGTCCCCTCGCCCTGTCCTTTCGTCGTGAAGAAGGGCTCGAAGATACGCTCCCGCGTCTCGTCGTCCATCCCCAATCCGGTGTCGCCGACGGAGAGCAGCACGTAATGGCCGGCGGAGACGCCTGGATGTGCCGCGGCATACGCCGAGTCCAGAAATGCCTCGTCGGTCTCGATACGCAGGAGGCCACCGTTAGGCATCGCGTCGCGCGCGTTCACGGCGAGGTTGAGCAGCACCTGCTCCATCTGCGCGGGATCCGCGCGGAGCGTCGATAGAGTCGGGAAGGCGCGCGTCTCGATGCGAATGCCCGTGTCGATCAGGCGGCGCAGCATCTCCTGCATCCCGGCGACAATGTCGTTCAGGTTGAGCAGCTTTGGCTGGAGAAGCTGCTTCCGGCTGAACGTGAGGAGCTGATTGGTGAGCGCGGCCGCCCGCACGGTGGCGTTGTAGATCTCGTCGACGTCCGCGCGCCGCGCGTTGCCCTCCTCGACGCCCTGCCTGAGCAGCTCGCAGTAGGTCCCGATCACGGTAAGGAGATTGTTGAAGTCGTGTGCGACACCGCCCGCGAGGCGTCCGATGGCTTCCATCTTCTGCGCCTGTCGTGTCGTCTCCTCGCTGCGCCGGAGCATCTCCTCGTGCTGCTTGCGCGCCGTGATCTCCCGCGCGACGATGAGCACGCCCGTGACCCGCTCCTCCTCGCGAATCGCATTGCAGGTTACCGCATACCATCCTGGCTCGCCCTGAGCCGTTAGGCGAAGCTCTCGTTGGCGGCTCTCGCCGTCGGCCGCCGCGTTGACGTCGGCAGCGAGCATTTCCCGGTCGTCCTCGTACGCGAGCAGGGCAACCTGTCGCCCGATCAGTCCAGACCCTGCAGAAATCCGAGGCCTCCCGCCATTCTCCCCGTCCGGCCTAGCGATCTCGGTTCGCATTGCGTACAGTCGCGCCGCTTCGTTGGCCGACACGATGGCCCCGTTTCGGTCGGCACTGAGAATCATGTCGGGTGCGGTTTGCATGAGCAGCTCGTACCGCTCTCGCGTGCGGCGCATCACGCGCACGAATGTGAGCTGCACCATCCCGAAGGTCGCGATTATCGTCGTGCCGAAGAGCGCGACCGCGAGCGCGATCGCATAGTTCTCACGCAGCGGCGGAAGACCGGCGAAGCCGACGGGAGTGATCACTCCCATTGTCTCACCGGCTATGAGTGCGTTGAAGCAGCACAGCGCGTAGAGCGCGGCGTATTGGGCGCGCCGCCGCGGAAGCGTGGCGAACGCGAACGTGACACCGAAGGCGACGAGCGTCACCGCGATCCACCAGCCGCCGCCGATCATCGCGCACGCGAGCGTCACGATCGTCGCGTCGAGATAGTACGAGACAGTCTGCACGAGATCGGCGTCATTCGCCGATCGAGCGCGTCGCAGCACGAGCCCCGCGAGGAACGTGAGCGCCATCCAGAGCGCGAACACCGCGTACACCCACGGAGACGCGCGCAAGCCCGCGATCTGGAACACCGCCGTGACGACGGTGAAGAGCGCAATGAGCACACGCCGTCGAGAGGCGGCCAGCTCGGCGCGAGCGACGGCGAGAGCGAAAGCGGTCTGGGACATGGCGACGGGATGCGGCAGCGAGGGAGGAGGACACGCTCCTCGGACCTGCCGTTGATTCACAGACGTTTGCCGCCCTGCACCGTCACAGAGACTCACGCTCCGAAAGCGTGCTCTTTTGTCGGTGAATTCCTTTATCGAAGGACGTCGGCGCTATGACACCCGGCCAGCTTCCGCGACTGCCGCCGGCGACGATTCGGCAGCGATCGAAAAGGAGAACGTGCTTCCTTCGCCCGGGGTGCTCTCGAGCCACATCCGGCCGCCATGGGCCTCGATGATGCCTTTGGCAATCGATAGGCCGAGTCCCGTGCCGCGCTTGTTCGCGGTGCGTCTCGCGTGCCAGTAGCGATCGAAGACGCGTGGCTGATCGGCGACCGGAATGCCCGGACCCGTGTCGGCCACCGCGAAGGCCACGCTGCCGCCGCGCGACTCCGCACGGACGGTAATTCGTCCGCCATCGGGCGTGAACTTCAGCGCATTCCGCAGGAGGTTGCTCAGCACTTGCACGATGCGTGAGGCATCGACGTTGAGGGCGGGAAGTTCTGCCGGCGCGTGCGAGGACAGCTCGATCCGCCGGCCGCTCGCTTCGACCTCGAACATCCGGAGCGCCTTGCCGACGATCGACGTTGCACTCTCCGGATGCCGCTCGAGCGACAGGCGCCCCGCCTCGATGCTCGCCACGTCGAGCAAGTCCTGGATCAGGCGATTCATCCATTCCGTCGACTGTACGATCGTCGTTAGTAAGTTCTCACGCTCGGCGCCCTCGGGCCAGTTTTCCCGGAGCGCGCTTGCGCACATCGCGATCGCGCTGATCGGGTTGCGCAGATCGTGCGACACGACGCCCAGGACCTGGTCGCGACCCTCGGTGGCGCGGCGCGCCTCGCGGTACAGCCGCGCGTTCTCCAGCGCAAGCGACGCGTGCGACGCGAATTTCTCGGCGAGCGCTCGGCTGTCCGGGCCATACGGCGAACGGCCGTTCAGCGCGAGAAGGGTCAGCGCGCCGAACGTTCGCTCACCCAACGTCAGCGGCACGACGAGCATCGAGCGAACGCCAAGGCGCTGCCATGTCGTTAGGCTCATCGAATCGTCTTCGTGGGCCTCGAGCCAGGCGTCGTCGACCTGCTCGACGATCTCGGCTCGGCCTCGTCGCATCACGTCGACGGCGGGCGCGAGCGAATCCCACGTCAACTCGCCGCCCGACGTGAGCGCGCTCCTGACCTCGTCGCGGGCTGGCTCAGCGCCGTTGGCCACGCGCCGCACGAACTTCTGCCCGTCGAGCACGTCGACGATCGAGGCATCACCCAACATCGGCGTCGCGCAGTCGGCAACGGTCTGCAGTACCTCCTCGAAACCTAACGACGCAGAGAGCCGCGCCGAGGCGTCGGCGAGGAAGTGCTCGCTCTCCTGCGCGCGCCGCCGCTCCGTGATGTCGCGGACGACCGCGGTGAAAACGCGGCGCCCTCCCGGCAGATCCAGCTTGGAGATCGAGGCTTCGGCGGGAAATTCCGATCCGTCGCGACGGCGGCCCGCGACCTCGCGCCGATGTCCCATGCGTCGCGCCGATTCCGCGGCGCGCCCGAACTCGGCGACGAATGCATCGTGACGCGGCCGGAATCGCTCCGGCAAGAGCGCGTTCAGGTGTTGGCCCAACGCTTCGCTCGACGACCAGCCGAAGATCTCCTCCGCGCCCTTGTTGAAATGGATGATGCGATGCGATTCGTCGATCGTGATCACCGCATCGGCGGCGATCGCGAGAATGCCCACGAACATCGCGTCCGACGCGTGGCGCGCCTCTTCCAGCCGCTGTCGCTCGGCGAGGAGCGTCCGAACCGCTCGCTGTCGATACAGGGAGAAGCCGACCGCGGCAGCGGCGCCGAGCACTGCGAAGAGTCTGAGCCACGCGGCCCCGTCCGCACCATTCGCCAGTTCCCGCAGCGTGACCCCTAACGGGAGGACCAGGACCGCGAGAGCGATGATGAGTGCAATCGAGACCGCGCGGATTTTCAGGAGCGGCATGCGCGCGAGGGCAGAGTCGGTGCGGTCGCCGGGCGCGCCGGTGTCAGGATTTGGCGAGCAGCCCCAGCTTCAGCGCAAACTGCACGTAGTCCGAGCGATGGGCAATGCCAAGCTTCTCCTGGATCCGTTGCTTGTAGGTGTCCACAGTCTTTGGGCTGATGAACAACTGCTCGCCAATCTCCGGCGCCGAGTAGCCTTGGGCGATGAGCCGCAGCACATTCTGCTCGCGCTGTGTCAGCTGGTCGAAGCGCTGTTGCTCCGAGTGCGCCGCGGCGCGTTTGGTGAGATTCTGAGCGAGCACGCGTGCCGCGGCCGGCCGCACGTACATGTCGCCGCGCGCTACCGCGCGAACTGCGTCCACGAGCTCGCGATCGGCGACGCTCTTCACGAGGTACCCGGCCGCGCCCGCCTCCATGAGTGGAATGAGGTAATCGTCCTCGAGGTGCATCGTGAGCACGAGCACGCGCGCGCGGAGGCCCTTCTGCCCAATCTCCTTCGTCGCCTGGATGCCGTCGACGTCGGGCATCGTTAGGTCCATCACAATGACGTCTGGATCGAGACGCTCTGCCATTGCCACGGCTTCGCGGCCGTTCTGCGCCTCACCGATGACGTGAATGTCGCGCGCCGCACCGAGGACCGCTTTGAGGCCAGTGCGGACGACGGTGTGGTCGTCTGCGAGAATGACGCGGATCTCGCCATCACTCATGCGATGCTCCGTAGTTGTGGTGGAGGAGGTCGGTCAGCGGCACCGACGCTCTGATATGCGTGCCGGAGCCGAATGTGCTCCGGATCTCGAAGCGGCCGCCGGCGAGCGCAATACGCTCGCGCATCGTGAACAGGCCCATGCCCGGCCGACGTTGTTCCGCGTCCTCGACGTCGAACCCATGGCCGTCGTCGATCACCTCGAGCACCGCGTCGTGGTCCTCAACCGTTAGGCGAAGGTCGACGTGATCGGCCGCGGCGTGCTTGACGACGTTGTGAACTGCGGTCTGCGCGACTCGATACAAGGCGGCCGCTGCCGTCGCCGGCACGGCATGCCCCCGCGTATCGGACGTCACTTCGATGTCGATGCCGCTCACGTCGGCCACTTCGCGTCCGAGCTTCTTGAGCGCCGCCGCAAGACCCAGATCGTCGAGGACGCGAGGATGCACGGTGTGCGATAGCAACCGGACTTCTTCGAGCGTTGCCTTTGCCTGATCTCGCATCGAGTCCAGGCGCTCCGTCAGTGCGGGATCGTTCGCGTCGCGCGCAGCGGCGCTGAGCTGAAGAACCAGCGCCGCGAGCTGCTGTGCGGTCGAATCGTGCAGCTCTCGCGCGAGACTGGCGCGCTCACGGTCGCCGGCGTCGATCACCGCGGTCGCGAGCGCCCGCATGCGCGTGCGATCGGCGACGAGACCATTGAGCAGCAGATTGAACGTCGTGCCGATGCGTTTCATGTCTCGATCGGCGACAGGTGACGCGTCGACGCGAGCGCCAAAGTCGCCGCGCCACACGCGCGAGGCCACGGCCTCGATACCGCGCAGCGGCAGCAGTGCAATCGCCGCGAGGACGCCGAACAACGCCATGGCCGCCACGGCGGCGACGATCATTCCTGCAGCCGACAGTCTTGCCGGAGAGAGCGCATACGCGATCGCGATGACGACGCCAAGCGCTAGCGCGTTGGCGCCAAGCAGCTTGATAACGAGCGGGATGCGCAGCGCGGTCGACCCCGTTGGCCGCGGCTCAGGTCGCGTGCCGGATGGCGCCAGCCTGGGCGACGTTGGATTTACGGTTGGTTCGACCTCACGAATGACGGGCACCGCTGAATCCCACGCTTGAAGGTCTTCGAAGTATGGGCCGCGCAAGAGGGATAAGCCTTCGGGAACCGCCTGAATCTATGTAGGGGAACGCCCGACACAGAGGTGAGCGAGGGACCAATGGCGAGATGGTTGGGCAACAACGCACATTGCTGGCGACCCGATCATGTGCCGATTCCACGAGCGGAGCCGACCGATGAAAAAGCCGACCAAGAAACGAGCACAAACCCGAGCAACCATCGCGCGGTCTTCGCCCGCTCCAAGCTTTCGAGTACTGTCTCGACAGGAGTGCGAGGCGCTTCTCCACCGAAATAAAGTCGGAAGGATTGCGTTCACCTTTCACGACCGCGTCGATATCGAACCGGTGCACTACATCCATTCGGACGGTTGGCTGCACGGACGTACGAGTCCGGGCACGAAGGTGGCCACGCTCCTTCATCATCCCTGGGTGGCGTTCGAGGTCGATGAAGTGGAGGGCCTCTTCGACTGGCGGAGCGTGATCGTGCACGGTGCCGTGCACATCCCGGATGTCGACGGCTCGCCGTCCGATCGCGCCGCCTACTCGTCGACGCTGGCGTTAATTCGCGAGCTGGTGCCCGAGGCACTCATACAAGGCGATCCGACGCCAGCTCGTCAGGTGCTGTTCAGAATTCACGTGGACGAGGTCACAGGGAGAGCGTCGAGTACGAAGTGAGAAGGGGGAAGGGACTAGGGGCACCAAAGCCGCCCCTAGCCCCTAGCCCTAGCCCCTAGCCCCTAGCCACTTATGGCACGCCCGCCAACATGCCGTCGATGAACTCGACCGCTGCCGGGCGCGCGTCCAGCGCTTCACCGAACCAGTGCTCCGCCTCGCACGCCACACGATCGAGCGCCATCGAATCGTCGAGCAAATGGCCGGCGTTAGGCACCACCTCGAGTCGCGCAGTTTCGGGTAATAGCCAGTAGGCGCCGCGGCTCGCGTCGATGTGCGCAGTGTCGCGCTCGCCGACCAACAGCAGCACCTGGGCGCGCACGCGGCGAAGCTGCGGCACGACGAGATCGACGCGCGCGCCGCGGCAGACCACGGCACGCACATTGTCGGCGACCGATGCCGCGGCGAGCGCGGCTCCCGCGCACAGACCGCTTGCGAAGTAGCCGATTTCAAGATCTCTAAATACCGGTCGGCCGCGCAGCCATTGAGTCACTCTCATCAGCCGCGACGCGAGCAGGCTCTGATGGAAACGTAGCTCCGACGTTTCGGCGTCTTCTGCCGCCTCGTTTGGCGTGAGCAGGTCGATGGTGAGCGTGGCGAATCCAGCGTCTTCCAGGCGCTCAGCCACGAAGCGGTTGGTCTCGTCGTAGAGATGATCGCCATCGCCATTCGCGATAATCACCAGCCCACGCGCGTTCTCGGTGAGAACGAGGCGTCCGCAGAGGTAAATCGACGCGACCGGAATCTGCATCGCGACGCCACGACTCTGATTTGCATATCGCATGTTCGACATGTGATCCCCCTGATCGGACCAACCGTTGTTGCCTTCGTACGCCTTGTCACAAGGTGCGCGCGACGCGCTTTCGCCGAAGTCGGGGATTGCTGGATTTCCTGTAGGGGACGGGGGTCGCTGAACCGCACTTCATTCGCGCGAGACGATCGCGTCGGAGAACCCCTTACGACAAGGTGACCTAAGCCCGACTGACGGGACTCAGCCGTTGTGCCATGCTATGGGCATGCGCTCCAGGATGGCACTATGCCTACAGAAACGATTCGCGTGATGCTCACGGACGACCACCACGTCGTTCGCACGGGGCTCCGCGCCGTATTGGGATCAGCGAAGGACATTGTCGTCGTTGCCGAAGCCGCGAGTGGCCGAGAGGCAATCGCGCTCGCTGGCCGCGTTCAGCCGGACGTCATTCTCATGGACCTCTCCATGAGCGACATCGATGGACTCGAGGCAACGCGACAGATCACCGCCACGGAACCGCATCCACGGATTCTCATCCTCACGATGCACGAGGAAGAGGAATATCTCGCGGAAGCACTCAAGGCGGGTGCGTCGGGATATCTCGTCAAGAGCGCCGCGCATCAGGAGCTCGTCGATGCAGTGCGCGCCGTGGCGTACGGTGACGTGTACGTTCGTCCCGCGGCCGCTCACGTGCTGGCGCAGCGGATGCGAGCCGCCGATCGATCGAGGAGTGATCGTACGCTCTTCGAGAAGCTCACGGAGCGCGAGCGCGACGTGCTGGTCCTCGTCGCGCAGGGCTACTCCGCGCCTGACATCGGCGAGCGGCTCTCGATCAGTCCGAAGACAGTCGATACGTACAAGCAGCGCATCAACGAGAAGATCAAGTTGGGTGCGCGGCCGGATTACGTGCGCTTCGCGTTGAGATTGGGGCTGTTGACGCCAGAGCCGCAGAGCGCGTCGTAGCGCTCTGTCTAGCCGCGACTCGCCCGCAACGCATTGGCAATCGACGCAATGTCGATTACTTCCTGAAGGAGGGCGCCGATCGTCGGCGCAATCGAGCCGAACGACGCGGCGATCATTGCGATAATACTCAATCCCAGGCCGAGCCAGATGCTCTGCCGTGCGACGTCGAGCGTGTGATGACCAATCTCGACGGCGTCGGCAACGCGGGACACATCGTCCGCGAGTACGACCACATCGGCAGCTTCGGCCGAGATGCCTCCGCCCTGACTCGCGAGCGCGACGCCGACGTGTGCGGCGCTGAGCGCCGGAGCGTCGTTCGTCCCGTCACCAACCATGAGGACATGATAACCCTCGCGCACGAGCTGCTGCACGACGGTGACTTTGCCTTCGGGAAGAAGATCACCGCGCGCCTCGACAATACCAATCTCCTGCGCTACGGCACGAACGTTCGGCGCGTGGTCACCCGAAAGGAGGATCGCTCGTTCGATGCCTAACGTTGCGAGTCGCGCGCGCAACTCGCGCAAGCCGGGCCGCGTGCGATCCGAGTACTCGACGACGCCGGCGAGGCAGCCGTCGATCGCGATATAGGCGCGCAATCCGACCTCCTCGCGCTCCAGGCGCGACAGCACGGCCGGATTCGCGCGGGCGCGCTCGAGGATGAAGGCCCTCGACCCGACCGAGACCTCGTGCCCTTCGACCTCGGCCGTCACGCCTCGACCGGGAGATTCAATGTGGGCGCGAGCGAGCGGCAGCGTGGCACCCGAGTCCAGCGCCGCGTCGACCAGTGTGCGCGCGAGCAGATGACTGGAACCTTGCTCCACGGAGGCGGCGAGACGCAACAACTCGGCATCACTCAGATCGCCCGTCGTGAGCACGCGCCGCACGAGTGGCTTGCCGATCGTCAACGTGCCCGTCTTATCGAACACGGCCACGTCGACGCCGCTGAGCGCCTCGAGGGCGCCGCCATGTCTGACGATGATCTGTCGTCGAGCTGCGCGACTGATGCCGCCGATGATGGCGATCGGCGTGGCAAGGATGAGCGGACAGGGCGTCGCGACGACCAGCACCGCGAGTACGCGCGTCGCGTCATGCGTCGCCAGAAAGGTTAGGAGGCAGACGAGCAACGTGGCCGGGGTGAACCACACTGCGTAACGATCGGCTAAGCGTACGAGCGGCGCTTTCGTCGACTGCGCCGTGCGCACGAGCTCGACGATCTTCGCGTACTGGCTGTCCTCGGCGCGTGCGGTAGCCGTGATGGTGAGCACGCCTTCGCCGTTGATGCTGCCACTCATCAGCGACGTGCCGGGTGCGGCGGCAACGGGTACGGGCTCGCCCGTGAGGCGTGCGACATCCACGAGTGAATTGCCGTCGCGGACGACGCCGTTGCACGGCACCAACTCGCCGGGTCGGACGAGGAGCGGATCTCCGATATCGATCGCGCCGGCGGGAAGATCCTCGACAGTCGTTAGGTTCGGGCCGATGAGACGATGCGCGATGCGAGGCGCTGCGGCCTCGAGCTCCCGCAACGCCGCCGATGCGCGGCCCGCGGCGTATTGCTCGAGCGCCTCGCCGCCCGAGCGCATGAGCACGATGACGAGGCCCGCGAGTGGCTGACGCAGAAGAACCGCGCCAACGATCGCAAGGACGGCGACGACATCCGTCGCCCAGTGTCCATGGCGAGCCTCGAGCACCGTGCGCCACACGATGGGAGCACCACTGATGATGAGGCCCACGAGCCACACCGTTGGCGCCCACGCGGGCACGATGAACTTCAAAAGCAGCCCGACAATGATGACACCGAGACTCGCCGCAGCGAGGCCGCCTCGCGGCGTCATCGCAGGAGGGTCAGGATCGTTTGACCGCTGCCGTGATGCAGCCGCAGGGCCACGTCGCGACCGGCGTCGTCCGTGAGCACGTCCAGTGAGTCGACCTCACCGACGCTTCGCGAAAGATGCGGCTCACCCGCTCCGAGCTCGCCGAGCATGATCTCGACACGCTCGTCGACTGGATCGAATGTGACGCCTAACAACGGGTAGTCCTGCTCCTGCGCCTGCGCGCCGAGCTCGGGATCGTTCACCTCGAGACGAGTTCGACGGCCCACGTTCGATTGCGTGAAGTCGTCGAGCACCTCACGCCAGCGCTCTCGGTCGAGCGTGAGCGTCGCGCCCGAGGCGGCGCCATTCCGATCGGAGTGAGCTATGTCCGCTGGAATCACGAGCACAGCGCACGTCGCCATGCGGAGCAGCTTCGTCGTCACGCTGCCGACGACCAGCCTCGTGACAAAGCCGTGTCCATGGCTACCCGCGGCGATCAGATCAGCACCGGCTCGCGACGCATAGGATTGGATCTCCCGCGCAGCATCACCGCTCAGGATCACGTCCTCGACTCGCACCCCGCTCGGCACGTCGAGCCGCGCGACGAACCGGGTGAGCGATTGACGGACGTAGCGCGTGTAGTCTTCTTCCGAGACCCATGTGTCGAAGAGCAAACGCTCACGCGGGATCACGTGCACCAGCTCGAGCAAACCATCGTCGGCGAGTAGCCGAAGCGCTCCCTCCGCCGCGCGCACACTCCCCTCGCTGAAATCCACGCCGACGACGGCGTGCCGCGGTGCGGCAGCCCCGTGCTCCGGTACCGCGAGCACCGGCACGTGGCTCAGCCGCGCGACCTTCAATGCGGTTTCGTCGCCGAAGATGCGATCGACGAGCTCGTGTCGCCCGAGTCCGACGACAATGAGCCGCGCGTGCTTGTCGACGGCACTCTCGGTGATCACCCGCGCCGGCTCACCGTTCAGGACTTCGCATGCGTCGACGCGCGGCCCCTTCTTTTCGATCAGCGTGCACTGTTCGCGGACTCGCCGCACGAGATCGTCGCGTATGCTCTGCGCCACGCTTGGGTCGAGCAGCGTCTGGCCGTCCGCGATGACGAGCATCGGCCATTGATGGACGGAAACGACACGCATGGTGGTCCCGAACCGGTCGGCGAGTGCGCGAGCGGTCTTGAGCGCTCCACGCGATTGCGGCAAGCCATCGGTCGCGACCAGGATCGGCTCCGATTTCGTTGCCGGCTCGGTCTCGACGCGTTTTTCGATCACGGTTTCCATATTGCCCTCCATCGATTGCCTAACGAGCTGGATTCCTGGACGAAGACGGCGCGCGACCCCTCGGTCGCGCGCCCGTCCTTTTCTTCAACTGCCGTGTCCGCGTCACCCGCTGTTTCCGCAGGATCCGCATTACTCAGAAGGCCAGGACGCCCTCCACCATGAAGCCCTTGAATTGCCCACCGTTGCGGATGTCGGTCGCCGGGAAGTCGAGGTACTTCTGGTTCACATACTCGAGCTTCGTCAGGAGCAGCGGGGTGACGAACCAGCCGCCGCCGTATTGCCACCGGTTGACGCTGATGTCGTTCGTGATGCCCACCAGCTCTCCTTTGAGCATGTTGTATCGCGCGCCGACGTACAATTGGTCGTTAGCAAACCGGTACAGTCCCTCGCCGACATACTGCCGGACCGTTCGGTTGGTCAGCTCCGTCGCGCCCTTACCCGTCGCCGTCTCGAGGTTTCCGAAGAGCTCGACGCCGGCAACCTTGACGAACGGGTTCACGACGAACGAATGGACGTTGTTGCTGAACCCGGGGCGAATCGCGCCCGACCAGGCATTCGCGGTCTCTGTCGACGACGTGTTCTCGAGCACGTCGTAGTAGCGCGAACCAGCGCGGTCACCTGTGAATAGCGTGTTGCTCGCCGATTGACCGTTCGCGTACATCGAACCGGTGAGGCGGAAGCGCAACTCCTTGGCAAAGCTCTTGTCGACACCAACCTTGCCGATGAAGCTCGCCGAGCGCTTTGCCGGCGTGGTCACTTGCCCATGGATCTCACCGCCCGTGACGCCGCCCATGGCGAGCCATGGACCGTTGCGGAGGTAGACTTCGCCGCCGATCTCTGTCGTGAACGCGTCGAGGATGTAGTTGCCGACGAACGGATTGTACATCGCCTGGCCGTTGTCGCTGCGGCGATAGTGCGCATCGCCGTAGTCAATCTCGAAGTGTCCAACGCGGAGCGTCGTGTACTTCATGATGCTGTTCAGGATCGAGTTGTCGATCGGTGATTCGTCGATCAGCGCGTAGCCGTCCTTGATCCAGGCTTCCTGGTGGTGCCGCGCTGAGGCGTAGGTCGTCATCTCGAGGCGAATGCCCCGTGCGACCTGAGCGTTCAGATAAATGTTGGCGACGGCGTTGTTGAATCCGTTTCCGATCCCGATCAGTTGATTCGCGTTGACCTGCTTAGTCGGATCGGTCGGGAAGTTGGGGTCCTGGACCATTTTCACCGCGGCGGTATTGCTGTGTTGAAGCCCCTGGAATTGCTGCGTCATCGCCGCGCCCCAACCGAGCTTGAATCCCGTGTAGGGAATGGAGTCGTTCTTCGGCGGCTCGAAGACATTGAGACCGCGTGCATCGGCCGGACGGATGTGCTGGAACTCGATCGCCGGCACGCTGGTGATCTTCTTCGCGCTGGCCGGGTCCTTGGTGGAATCGGCTTTCGGCTTGGCGGTCTCTGTCTTCGTGCCGGAGTCGGCGACTTGCGTCGTTTGCTGCGCAACGAGCGATACGGCGAAGAAGGGGATCGCGACGGCGGCGAGCAGCAGCTTGGTTGAGTATTTCATAATTCCTCCGGGGGACTCGAGCGGGTGATGAGTGTCGGTTTCTGTCGTCTCGAGTCAGCGTGTTTCGCCGGCCAGAGCGGCGCTCAGGGTTTGGGGGCCAATGAGGAGTGAGAACTTCACGGTGATCTTGTTGTCGGTGCGGAGCGTGCCGAGTAGCGCGGTCGGCGGCTTCACGCCGAAGTCCGTCATGAGGAGCGGGAGCTCGCCCTCGGCTTTCACGCCGCCGTCGGGGAGCCGAGCCGCCGTCACTTCCATGTCCACCGTCTTCTCGGTGCCCGCGACAGTCAGAGCGCCGACCGTCTTGACGGTGAACGAATCGCTCGTGGCGCCTTGCACGACGTCGAACGTCGCGAGGATGTAGCTGATCTCGGCCGAGCCATCCGCCTTGAGCGCCTTATAGAGATTGTTGTCCATTCCGCCATGCCCGCACTTGAGATTCCTCACGGGAACCTTGACGGTGACCTTCTTGAGCAGCGTTGGCGTGACGCTGGTGCTCCTCAGGAACGCTTCGTCGACCTCGATTGCCGCGTCGAGCGAGCTGGCCTTGCAGCTCCAGCCGTGAAGGTTCGAGCCGCCCTCGACCCACAGCTTGCTATCGGGGCCAACGGCAAGGCGAACGGATTGAGCTTGCGCCGAGCCGGCGATCGTCAGCAGCGCGGCGGTCAGCGCGAGGCTCGTTAGGGACCTTTTTGTCATGGGGCCATCTCCTCTCACCGGGGGGCGGCTATCGGAGGATCCGATGAGCGCCAGCACGCGATTGATTGTGCTGTGAGAGTACCGATTGCCCGTTGGTCCAACTGTCAGGCGGAACGAGGAACAATCGTGAGGAGAAGACCCGATGTTTTGTAATGGATCGCGGACGTGATGTCAGGAGAAGCCTGACGGAGGGAGGGGCTAGGGCATAGGGGCTAGCCCCTCGGGTTTCACGCCAACGAGAATGGCGGATACTGATCGTGAAGGAGTAGCAAGTACGCTTCGACGCGGATGTTCCAGCGCAGCACTCCGACGCCGAATTCGTAGAGTCGCGCCGGATAGCGGCCCGTTAGCAAAATTGAAAACCACGCGATGATAGTCGTGATGACCCATGCAACGCCGAGCGCCCACAGTGCAAGGAGCTGCGGAATCACCAGAATCAGACGAAAGGCGACGCTGATGCGATCGCGCGGCGGCGACGGCCTCTCGAGCACGACCGAAGCCGGATACTCGCCGTCGCCGAAGGGCGGGTACTCGTCTCGGAGGAGCGACGTATAGGCGAGCGCGCGTGCGCGCCAGCGCAGATAGAACGCCGCGAGATTCCACAGGCCTGTTGGATATTCGCCCGTGAATAGAATCGCGAACCAGGCGATGACCGCGACGATCGCCGCGACGGCGCCGAGCAGGCCGCCGGCGCCCCAGTCCGTCCGGCTGTTCGCGTCGCCGGAGGTCCACGTCATCGCACCGGCGATTGGCCCGCCGACCAGTATGAGATGTGGAATCGCCAGGATGATCCGGAAAGCAGTCGTCAGCCGGTTTCGACCGTCGATCGCAGGCTCGACTCGAAGCTGAACGGGCTCGATCGTCTCCCCGCCCAGTCTGGTTGCGGCTGTGCTCATCGTTCCCTCACTCGCGAGTAGACAGACGCCCATTGCTCGGTGTCACTTGAGACTTCACTCAATCGAAGCGCTTACATGGCATTACTTGTACTTGGAAGCAGACGATGAGCACGAATTGACGCCGAACCGGAGGCATCATTGGCGCCGGACTCGGCGCCACCGCGGCGAGTGGAGAAGCGAGCATTCCGCTTGGCGATCTGCATCATGATCGAGCGGAGGAGAGGGCCGTACTTCGTGTACGCCATCGCTCCGCCGATCAGCTCCGTCATTGCAGGTCGCCAGTGTGTCGCGCGAAGAAATTCCTCGGCGCAACGCCGCGCGTCTGCGCGCCCGCGCTCGTCGGGGCTGGCGGCCGATCCGCTCACTGAAAAGAATGCCGATGGCATCCTGTCAGCATGTTGTAATGTCTGCTGACGAACTCGTGCACCGCCCGTAATGCGTTGCGTAGAGAACGAGAACGCGATGGGGCGCATGGAATCCTCCGGTAGCGCAGGAGGGACAAAACAACTCTGTCGAGCAAACTGATCACGCTCGCGTCGCGGTTCTGTCCGTAGACGGAGTACACTGCGTCGGAGAAAGGATTACTTCTACTAGTTCGCTCAACTCGCGCCAGCGGACCCGCTCTTGCCCTTCATGAATCGGGCTCGTGTCACGTCGCGCGACGAATCGACGTCGTCAGGCAATTGCTTACGGAAGAGCGTCTCGCCGACTACAGACCCGGGCATTGCGCCGGCTCATCCTTCTCGTGTCCGCGCAGCGAACAGTGATCGTCAACGCGCACCGAGGGTCTTCCCATGGCCGACTACGATTTGATTGCGATGACCGCCTCCGCAGGCGGCATCTCCGCGCTCGGTCACGTGCTGGCCGCGCTGCCGGCCGACTTCGACGTGCCGATTGTTGTCGTGCAGCATCACACGCCGGGACGCACACCCGGCCTGGCGCAGGTCCTGTCCAAGCTCTCGAAGCGACCGGTGCGCATTGCCGAAGCAGGACAGCGCATCAGGCGAGGAACTGTCTATCTCGCGCCCGGAGCCGAACACCTGGTCGTTAGGCCTGATCGATCGTTCGACCTCACGGACGGCCAACGCATCGCGTACGTCCTCTCGTCTGCCGAGTCACTGTTCACGAGCGCGGCCAAGGCATACGGGCCACGCATGATCGCGGTCGTCCTCACGGGACTTGGCCGCAATGGCACCGACGGGGTACGCCGCGTGAAGGAGGCGGGAGGGACGGTCATTGCGCAGGACGAAGCAACCTCGCGCTATTTCTCGATGCCGCAGGCCGCCATCGCGACCGGCGCCGTCGATTCCGTATTGCCACTCGGCGCGATCGCGCCGGCCTTGATTC
This sequence comes from Gemmatimonadaceae bacterium, assembly GCA_036496605.1. Taxonomy (NCBI): domain Bacteria; kingdom Pseudomonadati; phylum Gemmatimonadota; class Gemmatimonadia; order Gemmatimonadales; family Gemmatimonadaceae; species Gemmatimonadaceae bacterium. Next base: position 25,476 of record DASXKV010000036.1, read on the forward strand.
ACCTGACGGCGAAAGCCGCCTAACGGTTCGTTGATCCTCGAGGTGTACCGTGCTACGACTCAGCGACATTATGACCACCAACATCGTGGTAACGACGCCGGAGATGACGCTTCGCGAGGTGGCCGAGTTGTTCGCGACGCATCACATCAGCGGCGCGCCCGTCGTCAGCGGAGCGAAAGTGGTCGGCGTCGTCTCGGCCGCCGACATTCTGGAGCTCGCGGCAACATCACGCGGCGTTCCCAACGGTGTCGACGAGCGATCGGAGCTGCTTGGCTGGAACGACCCGGCGCTCGACGGGGACGCCACGCGCGATGGTGCTGCGCCAACGGCCTATTTCACGGATCTCTGGTCAGAAGCAAGCGACGACGTCACCGAGCGTGTGAACAATCCCTTAGCCAGCGATGTCGATATCCTCGATGAGCGCAGCGTCGAGGATATCATGTCACGACCGCTCGTCGCGCTCGCGCCGCACGACGACGTCTGCAGCGCCGCCGATCTCATGCGACGAAAGTCCATTCACCGCGTGCTCGTCGTTCAGAACGGTGAGCTCGTTGGAATCGTCACGACGCTCGACATCGTGAAGGCTGTGGCCGACGGCAAGTTGATGACGCGGACGTACGTGTTCGATCGCGCTCGATCGGCTACGAATCGCGAGCTCGAAGCTTAGCGCTCGTTGTGATCCAATGCACACTCGAACGAGGTGGGCTGTGCCTACTCGCTCGAGTGCGTGATCAAACATCGGCTTCCGAAGTGCAGCCCGCTTGCCGGAACGCATCCTGCTTCTCGTCAGGCAACTCGCGATGAGAGGACGACGGATGCCAGACAGTAACGCGAACGGCGGCGCCAAGGGCGCCGCGGATTTCTCCGACGTGCAAGCCGGCAGCTCGAGCACCGCGCCCGCTGACAAGCCGCAAAGCTACACGGTCCAATCGGGCGATAGCTTGTCGAAGATTGCCAAGCACGTCTACGGCGACGCGAACAAATGGCACGCCATCTACGATGCCAACCGCGACAAGATCAAGAATCCCGACCTGATCCAACCGGGCCAGGTGCTCAGTCTTCCGCCTAACGCCTGAGGACATGCGATGATGCGACCATCAATCATGAGTCGGGCGACGACCCGTGTCGTGCTGCTCCTCCTGGGGCTGATGACGGCCAGCGCCTGCGGAAAGAAGGAGCAGCCCGCGACGCAGACCTCGGGAGGAGCGATCGCTCCCGGGACTACAGCGCTCCAGGTCGCTGATGTGACGCTTGGCCGCAGCGTGGGCGCCGACGAGCGCATTGCTGACCGGACGGACACGTTCTCGCCAGGCGACACCATCTACGCGTCAGTCCACACGACGGGTACGACCCAAAATGCAAATCTCGCGGCGCGCTGGACGTATCAGGACGGTCAGCTAGTCACCGAAAGCAACGAGACCATCTCTCCAACTGGCGACGCGTACACGGAGTTTCACATCTTCAAACCAAGTGGCTGGTTGGTTGGCAAATACACATTGCACCTGCTGGTGAACGGCCAAGAGGTGCAAACGAAGGATTTGGCGGTGAAGTGAGCGGGTAGAAGGTTGTCGGCAAAGGGTTGTGGGCAGAGGGCAGAGGGTTGTGGGCTGAGGCAGTGTGTCTACGCGCTACCCGCAACCCTCTACCCTCTACCCTCTAGTGATTCATTGTCGCGTACACCTTCGGCGCTCCCACCTGAATGATGCCGATCGCGCCCTTCTCCGCATCCGCGAAGCTGTGCGTCACGAATGGATATAGACCTTCGCCACTCGCATCTCTCTCGAAAACCGTCTCGAACACGCCGCCGCCGCCGGCCGGTACGGTGTAGGTTTGCACACTCGTTAGCGCGTGACGCGGATCACCGTCGGGGTACACGCGGTCGAAAACTGCACCGACGATGTGAAAGTCACTGTTGAAGCTCGGTCCCGCGTTGACGACGAAGAAGCGCACGCGATCGCCGACGTCGACCTTGAGTGGATTCTCCTTGTACTGGAACGCACGTCCGTTGAACACGACATAGCTCGCCTGCTTCGCCATCGCTGCCTGCCAGTCTGCCGTCATCGGCGTCATGATCGCACTCTGCACCGTCGAGCCGTCGGTCGGCTTCGCGTAGAACTCGCTCTGTACGAGTACGAATTCCCTATCCGCCGTCGTCCCCCAGCCACCCTTGGGATCGACGATGATCGGCAGATACATCCCCTGCATGATGTGCATCGTTACCGGCGGCGTCCCGCAATGCACCATAAACGCACCGGCGTCGCGGGCAACGAACGCGAACGATACTGAGTCGTTGGGCATGATCATTCGATAGGCGACGTTCGCCGGAATGCGGGCGGCGTGGAAGTCGATCGAGTGCGGCATCGGTGACTGGTTCACGACCGTGATACGAACCTCGTCGCCGACGCGGACGCGAATGACGGGGCCCGGCACCGTCCCGCCGAACGTCCATCCGCGATACGTGACGCCCTTCGCGATCTCGACCTTCGCGTCGGTGATCGGAATTCTGAAGACCTTCACGTCGGCGTCGGATGCCGGGGCGATGCGCGCATCGAACACCGGCGCGGTCGCGCGCAGCACCTGACCGAAGTCAACCACCTCGACGTGTTTCGTGCTCAGGCGTGCCGCGGTAAGCCCAAGAAAGCCCATGCCGAGCGTAAGCGCTGCCAGAATCATTGTCATGTATGAGCGCGATCGCATTGCAATCTCCTAAAGTCGTGGGCCATGGCCCATGAATGGTTGTCGTTGTTTGCAGCCGGAAATTGCGCGATGCGTCGGGCATTCTCCGTCGGGGGCAAACCGAACCTTCGTCGGGGTCCTTCCGGGATTTGTCGGAGAATCCCTGACGACCCAACACCCATCGTCGGTGAGATGGCCGACTGACCTCATCCAGAGAGCGTTGTCACGTGGAGAGACCAGACATGGCCGAGACCAATGCTGTCCTCCTCTCGAAAGCAGTGGAGGCGACGAACCTACGACCCCACTCTGCAGCCGTTACCTAACGAGCGACAGCAGCGGCTCCATTGGACCGCGCGACAGCTGCCCATTCGCATTTCCGCCAACACGGTCGTCGGCGCATGGACCTTCGAGGGTCACATGCCAGGCCCTATCGTGCGCTGTCGCGTCGGCGACACCATCGATTTCACGCTCACGAACGAGGGCGACATTCCCCACTCGATGGACTTCCACGCCGCGCAGATCGACGTCAAGTCCGCCTTTCGGTCGGTCGCCAAAGGACAATCGGTTGCCTATACTTTCAAGCCGCGTTATGCAGGAGCTTTCCTCTATCACTCCGGCAGCTCTCTGGTCCTCATGCACCTCGGCGCAGGGATGTTCGGCGCGATTATCGTCGATCCCCCCCAGCCACTGCCGCGGGCCAAGGAATTCGTGCTCGTCCAGAACGAGTTCTATCTCGGCGCCGCCGTGAACGGCGTTCAGCCATTCGACTATACGAAGATGCTCACGACGCTGCCGGATTACGTCGCTTTCAATGGCCGACCAGGGCAGTATCAAGCCGAGCCAATCCGCGTAAGGCAAGGTGATCGTGTTCGCTTCCACGTCGTGGACGCTGGGCCGACGATCCCATGCGCTTTCCACGTTGTCGGCGAGCAGTTCGACACCGTCTATCTCGGCGCGCCACCGGCGAGTGCGATCCACGGCGTGCAGACGTTCAACGTCGCCGCCGGCGGTGGGATGATTCTCGACCTACTCGCTGACGTGGCCGGTGAATTCCCCTTCGTGAATCATGGCTTCGGTCATGGGCAGAAAGGCGCCATCGGGATTTCCGTCGAGCCGTGACCTACTCGTTCGGTCCCTCGGCGGTCCAGACTCCGCTGGCCCATTGCAACGCCTCGGCGTGCTGCTCACTTGCGCCAAGCTCGGTGAAGATCCCCATCGCCGTCGCGATCTGCCGTCGCCCCCCTTCTCGATCGCCGCGCGTCACGAGGCACTCGGCGAGCACGCGGAGCGTTTCGCCCTCGACCAGCCGACTGCCGTGCGCGCGGGCCATCGCGAGCGCCTGAGCGAGCGCTTCCTCGGCGTCGCCGAGTCGCCCAAGCGTTAGGCGCGCGGCACCGACCACGCGCAGAGAGTCGGCTTGCCTGATCGGATCGGGAATCCGTGCAAACTGATCCGCAGCGCGAGCCGCGCCGACCTCCGCGAGTGCGGCGTCGCCCGATTGCAGCGAAAGGTCCGCACGTTCGAGCCACGTCAGCGCGAGCAGCGGACCATTGGCGCATTCGGTCGCGTAGCCGAGCGCACGACGTGCGCACTCGGTAGCGCGCTCCGGCTGGCCCAGGTGACGGAAGCTGATTGCCATGTTGTGCAAGCTCTGCGCGAGCCCCGCGACGTTGCCCAACCGCTGGTACGCTGGAATGGCAAGCTGATAGAGTGCCAGCGCTTCGTCGCGACGGCCGCGAATGTTCGCGATCGCTCCCATGTTGTTCGTCGCGTGGGCGATGAGCAGATCGTCACCATCGGCGCGCGCGAGATCGAGCGCCCGGCCGAAGACGCGCTCCGCGGCATCCAGCGATCCGAGCTCGATCTCGGCGACGCCCAGTTGATTGACGGCCTTCCGGAGCGCCGCACGATCCCCACTCCGCTCGATCGACGGCAGTATCGCCGTGAGCCACTGGTGCGCCTCACGAGGATGGCCGGTGCGCAACTCAGCGTCGGCGCGCATCGTTGCGAGCTCCGGCTGATTGCGCGCCGCATCACCCTGTTCTCGAAGAATCTGAAGCGCATCCGCCCACTCGCCCGCCGTCGCGTGACGGCGTGCCTGTTGAAGAAGCGTCTCGACCCCGGAGGAAAGCACCATGCGCGCGCGGATTAGTAGGCGAGCGCGTAGCCCGTGAATCCCGTGATGAAGGCTTGCACTTCGTTGACGTCTGCCTCGACAGTGCTGCCGACTTTTATCCACGGCGCTCCGGGCGTCTCCTGTCGCCACGTCGAGATGAGTGGAAGCAGCGCCGCGTCGGCCGAATTCACGACGCCGTCGCTGTTGATGTCGCCGTCGCACTCGCCAAACTCGAACTGCAACCTCGCTGGCGCCGAGGAGGAAAACTTCAGTCCGGCGGGCTGAAAGTCGGCTTGGAGCTTCGTGGGATCGGTCACCGTGATCGTGATGAGAATCGAGTCACCTTGCGCGAACGAGCTCCCATCCGGCCGCTGAGAGAGTGAATTCCCGAAGACACGAAATCGCAGATAGTCCTCGCCATTCTGAAATTTCACGCGCGCTTCGCGATCCTCGCCCACCTTCGCGTAGAAGGACACCGTCGTTGCCTGAAGCGCTGGTGCCGAAGGACTCAGCTGAAGGAAGTGAAGGTCACTTCCCGGCTTCTCGATGGTGTTCGGACCTGTCGCATCCCCCCCGCACGCGCTGACCAGTAGCACCGTAAGCAACGCGATGGGCGTTGCAAATTTGGTAATCACGTTTCCACCTCGGCTTCGTCGTTGAGCTCGGAGTGTGCGTCTATGCTCACGTCCAGCAGCCGCTGCAGGCGCGGACGCGAGATGCCGAGACGGCGCGCCGCCTCACTCTTGTTTCCCGTGCAGAAGTCCAGCATCGAGCGCGCGGCCGCGCGCGTGATCATGGCCATGGTCGCCGGGAACGGGATGTCCTGGTCGACAGAGCGACGCACCGACGGCGCTTCCGCGAAATCGTCGGCGTCGAGCGTCAACTTCGGCGTCAGCAGGAGCGTGCGCTCCATGAGATTTCGCAGCTCGCGAATGTTGCCGCTCCACTCGCGACCGGCGAGCGCTCGCTCCGCCGCCGGCGACAGCAGCGGTACCGGCAATCCGTACTCGCCAGCGAAGCGCAGCAGAAAATGTCGGGCGAGCAACGGAACGTCTTCCCGCCGCGCTCGCAACGGCGGCAATTCGATCGGTACCACATTGAGCCGATGGAACAGATCCTCGCGAAATTCTCGACGCGACGCGGCCGCGGCGAGCTCGACGTGCGTCGCGGCGATGATTCGAACATCGATGGAAATCGCTCGCGTACCGCCGACACGCCGAATCGTTCGCTCCTCGAGCGCGCGCAGCAGCTTCCCCTGCAGCACGAGTGGCAGATGTCCAACCTCGTCGAGAAAGAGCGTTCCACCATTGGCGAGCTCGAACAGGCCAGGCTTCGCCACCGTGGCGCCGGTGAACGCACCCTTCTCGTGGCCGAACAACTCGCTCTCGAGCAGCTGTTCGGGAATCGCGGCGCAATTGATGTCGACGAATGGGGCGCCGCGCCGCGGCCCGTTGTAGTGAATCGCGCGCGCGACGAGCTCCTTCCCCGTTCCGGTTTCGCCCGTCAGTAAAACCGTAACCGAGGCGTACGGAATGATGCGCGCCGCCCTATCGAGCGCCGCCCGCAATGCGGCGCTCGCGCCAAGCACGCCCTCGAATCGGAACTTCGACGCCTCGGACGCGACGAATTCGAGTCGGCGCGTGTCAGCACGAAGCGCTTCAGCTCGTTCGCGCAACCATGACGCGAGGAGGGCAGCGTCGTCAGGCAACGCGAAATATGTCGCGGCACCCGCTCGAACGAGCGCGGCTGCGAGCCGATGATCAGGCCGCGCGCCGGCGGCGGCAATCTCGATGGCACCTCGTTCTCCGCTCGCCGTCTGCCGTAGTGTCGCCTCGAGCTCCTCTTCCATACCGCCGCCGCTGACGACGCCGACCGCTCCTGTTAGGCGATCGAAGCCGGCGGCCGTCTCGAGCGGCGCGTACGCGAGACCACATTGGTCCGCAAGCGTTGGCCACATGGACGAAAAGGAGTCAGAGAGCGACAGGACCACGAGTCTGGGAGGCGAATTCGGCAATGGGCGGCGCTTGTTTGGCCGAGCCGCCCGGAGTGCGCCGAACCTAACGAGGCTCGGCGCTACCTGGCGGTCAGCGGTGATCGTCGTGACCGTCGTGATCGTCGTCTTCGAAAGCGCGGAACGATCCAGCGATGTTCGCCGCGATGCGCGCCGCATTGGAACTGTTGCTCGGATCGAGCGTTCCGCCCGAGCCGTCACTGAACCACTTACTCAGATCAATCGCCACGGTCACGTTCGGGTTCGTGGCATCGACCGTGACCGGCGTCGCGAACGCCGTCTCGATGCGGGTGTCGATGGCGCTCGTAAACACGAACGCCTTGCCATTGAACGTCCCTTGGATGCGAATGCTCACCCCTTTGAATTCGGGGTGTGCAGCGAGGAAGGCCTCGCCACTTCGGTTACCACTCGATTCCGGGCGGATCCGGATCTCCAACGCCCGATAGGTGCCCGCGGGGACGCTCGCGGAAATGTTCGTCTCGAGTGAGGCGTCGACAGGAATGTCGAGCAGCGCTGGGCCGACTTCGACCTCGGCGCAGCCGTCCTCGACCTCGGCGTCGTCGCCGCTCGACTCCTCCATGGCCGTACACCCCGAGGCACTCGCTGGCGCGAGCTCGATTCGGCGCGCGAGAAGTTGCGCCTTCGTGATCACGAGCGTGCTGGTCCCCGTGGCGACCGTGATGTCGGCGCGCGCGCGATCCGCCACCGCGGCTTGCGACTGCGACGTGAGCGATACGCTGAATGGCCGCTTCGCGGCGTTGCTGCTCGTGGCATCGCTGCAAGCACTTGCGCCGACGGCGGCGCAGAGTAGCAATGCGCTCCGTTTGACGTTGAGCATGGGGGGCATGGAGATCTCCTGAGGCAATTGGGTGTCGGTAGTCACGCCTTTGTCGGAGCGTCCAATAGCAGAGCCGGCGCCACGCCCACGGCCATCGGTAGTTGCCGGCAAATCGATGTACACTATGACGTTGGCGCCTTCCCTTCTCGGTGTAGGCACATTCAGGACTGGATCGAATCGTTACGTGTCTCTATCAGAGCAATGCAGCAATTGAGTCCGTTCTCACTTCACTCGCGCGAGTGTCACTCGTGATGCATTGCGATGCGCTCCTCTTCGACCTCGATGGTGTGCTCGTCGATTCGGCTGAATGCGTTCGTCGGATCTGCACCGACTGGGCGATCGCTCGCGGCCTCGACCCCGGCCATGTCTTGCGATGGTCGCAGGGCCGTAGGGTTCAGGACACCGTACGCGCGGTTGCGCCCCATCTCGACGTCGACATGGAAGTGGCGGCGCTCGTCGCGATGGAGGCCGCGACAACGGCTGGGCTGCGCTCCGTGCCCGGCACGCACGCCCTGGTGCCCACGCTCCCGCCTAACGCGTGGGCCGTGGTGACATCCGGCGCACGACCAGTCGCGACTTTGCGGCTCACTCATGTTGGCCTGCCACTTCCACAGATACTCATCACGGGCGACGACGTCGCGCGCGGCAAGCCGGACCCCGAGGGCTATCTCGCCGCGGCGGCGGCTCTGGGCGTTGCGCCGGCTGATTGCGTCGTGATCGAGGATGCACCAGCTGGACTCGAAGCTGCTGGCGCCGCTGGCATGCGCTCGGTCGGCATCGCCGGCACGGTCCCCGCCTCCGAGCTGCGAAGCGCGACCGTGGTCGTGCCTTCTTTCGCCGTGCTCAGGATCAGCCTGTCCGCCCACTCGCCTCGGATCCATCTGGGCCATTGACAGAACCGCCCCTGCGTTTGACCTTTCATCCGGATATTAGGATGATCAACCCTTCATACGTCTAGCTTCTGCTCGCCTAGTCCCCAGGGCCTTCTTCTTGTCCGTCTCCATCCTTGACCGCATAAGCGCCCTCGCTGATCCGACGCGCAGCAGGATCCTGCTGCTGCTCGACGGTCGTGAGCTCATGGTCGGGGAGCTCTGCGCCGTGCTTCAGCTTCCGCAATCCACTGTTAGCCGGCATCTCAAGATCCTGAGCGACGAAACCTGGGTGGTCGCCCGTGGCGAGGGTACGAGCCGCTTCTATTCGATGGTACAGAGCCGGCTCGAGCCGGCAACCAAACGGCTCTGGCACGTGGTGCGCGAGCAGTTCTCAGCCGCTCCGAGCGCCGCCCACGACATCCGCCGGCTGGAGGGGGTGCTGGCTCAGCGGGTGGCGACGCGACGGAGCCGCTCCCAAGCTTTCTTTTCCAGCTCGCATGGCACCTGGGATGAGATGCGCTCGGACATGATCGGCACGCGCACCGACCTCTTGGCGTTGCTGGAGCTCTGCGACGAGCGCTGGGTCGTGGGCGACCTCGGGTGCGGCGCAGGACATGTGAGCGAGTTGCTCGCACCCTGCGTCGCGCGGGTCATCGCGGTCGACGAATCCGGGCCGATGCTCTCGGCCGCTCGCGCGCGACTCGGTAAGCTCGCCAATGTCGACCTGCGTACGGGCGCCGTCGAGGAACTGCCCATCGAGAATGGCGAGTTGGACGTGGCGTTGCTCTTTCTCGTTGCTCACTTCGTCGCCGACCCGACAGCGCTCCTGCGCGAGGTTCAGCGTGTGCTAAAGCCCGGCGGCAAGCTGCTCTTCGTCGATTTCATGATCCACGATCGCGCCGACTACGCCATTCAGCTTGGACACGTCTGGCAGGGCTTCGACGAACCGCAGATTGTCGGCTGGCTCGAGCAGACGGGCTTCGTTGGCTCGCGATTCCGGGCGCTTCCGGCCGATACGACGGCGAAAGGGCCGTCGCTGTTCGCCGCAGCGGCGCGCAAGAAAGCACGCAAGAATGGTTCTCATCGTTAGGTTTTCCACCCATAGGATTGAATCATGGCTACCGCGCAGCTCACTGAACGCCAACAGGCAAAGGCCGAGACTCGCCCCGCGTACAAAGTCCGTGATCTCGGTCTCGCCGATTTCGGACGCAAGGAGATCCGTCTCGCCGAGCAGGAGATGCCGGGCCTCATGGCACTCCGCGCCGAATATCGAGGCAAAGGGCCGCTCGCCGGCGCAAAGATCATGGGCTCGTTGCACATGACAGTGCAGACTGCCGTCCTGATCGAGACCCTTGTCGACCTCGGCGCCGATGTACGTTGGGTGTCGTGCAACATCTTCTCGACGCAGGATCATGCGGCCGCGGCCGTCGTGGTCGGACGAGATGGAACGGTCGCGAAGCCTAACGGGACTCCGGTATTCGCCTGGAAAGGTGAGACGCTCGAGGAATACTGGTGGTGCACCGAGCAGGCGCTGGTGTGGCCGGACGGTTCGGGCCCGAACATGCTCCTCGACGACGGTGGCGACGCAACGCTCCTCGTGCACAAGGGCGCCGAGTTCGAGAAGGCCGGCCGCATCCCCGATTTCGATTCGGCAAGCGACCCCGAGGAATGGGGTGTGATCCTCGACCTGCTGCGTCAGGAGGCGAAGCTCCATCCTGGTCGCTGGACGAAAGTGGCCGCGGCGATCAAGGGAGTCACCGAAGAGACCACGACCGGCGTACACCGCCTCTACGAGATGATGAAAGCCGGCACGCTCCTCTTTCCCGCGATCAACGTCAACGACTCCGTCACGAAGTCCAAGTTCGACAACCTCTACGGCTGCCGCGAGTCGCTCGTCGACGGCATCAAGCGCGCCACCGACGTCATGATCGCCGGCAAGGTCGCGGTCGTCTGCGGCTACGGCGACGTGGGCAAGGGCTCTGCGAAGTCGCTGCGTGGCCTCGGCGCGCGCGTCGTCGTCACCGAAATCGACCCCATCAACGCTCTGCAGGCCGCGATGGAAGGCTTCGAGGTCGCCACGATCGAGGACACGCTCGGCCGCGGCGACATCTACGTCACCACGACCGGCAACGTCGACGTCATCACGCTCGAGCACATGCGCAAGA
>DASXKV010000037.1 GCA_036496605.1 Gemmatimonadaceae bacterium
ATCGCAGCGGACGATCTCGTCCGCCAAGCAACCATCAGGGCTGATTGCACGGGAAAAAACGCCCACGCAATCCGCACGGACGAAGTCCGCCCTTGACAATCGCTCTCATAGAACCGCTGACACGGCCCTGAAACCGCTGACTCGCTCCTCAGCAGGGACGGTCCCATGCAACAAGTAGCAGATGGTTTCTTGTTTGAGTGCCTAGGGAAGTTTCCGACGTTGAGGGAAACCTCCCGGTGCATTCACAAATTCAAAACATCACTCGGCGCGGAGCTGTCTCTGTACACGGAGCGCGTCAGCGGTCTCAGCGCCGTGTCAGCGGTGTCAGCGGCCTCCGGTCGAAACCCGCTCCTGTTATTAACACGTCGACCCGGCGCGAGCGCCGATGCCTGACGAGAAGATCCAATCGCCCTCGGGGCTGCCAATCGATCCCGTCTATCGGCCGGACAACGCCCTTTTCTCGTACGCCGCTGATCTCGGCGATCCGGGCTCGTACCCCTTCACGCGTGGCGTTCAGCCAACGATGTACCGTGGCCGGCTCTGGACGATGCGGCAGTATGCGGGCTTCGGCACCGCCGCCGAAACGAATCGTCGATTCCGGCTGCTTCTCGAGGCGGGCCAGACCGGTTTGTCGGTTGCCTTCGATCTGCCGACGCAGATGGGGATCGACTCCGACGATTCACGCGCGATCGGCGAAGTGGGCCGTGTCGGCGCCGCGATCGACACGGTCGACGACATGCACGTCCTGCTCGACGAGATCCCGCTGGATCGTGTCTCCACGTCGATGACGATAAATGCCACTGCGTCGACGCTGCTCGCGATGTACATCGTCGTCGCCGAGGAACGGGGGATTCCGCGAGACCGCATCAGCGGCACGATTCAGAACGACATCCTGAAAGAGTACATCGCCCGCGGCACGTACATCTATCCGCCGGAGCCGAGCCTGGCCCTCATCGCCGAGGTATTTCGATTCTGTGCGGAAGAAGTGCCTAACTGGAATCCGATCTCGATCTCGGGCTATCACATCCGCGAGGCGGGCGCGACGGCGGTGCAGGAGCTCGCGTTCACCTTCGCGAACGCGATGGAGTATGTCGCTCGCGCGATCGACGAGGGATTGCCCGTCGACCGCTTCGCGCCGCGCCTCTCCTTCTTTTTCGCCGCGCATAACGACTTGTTCGAGGAGGTGGCAAAATTTCGCGCGGCTCGGCGCATGTATGCGCGTCTGATGCGCGATCGGTTCGGCGCGAGCGACGCCAGCGCACGGCTTCGATTCCACACGCAGACCGGCGGCGTGACCTTGCAGGCGCAACAGCCGCTGAACAACATCGTGCGCGTCGCAATCCAGGCACTCGCCGCGGTGCTGGGCGGCACCCAGTCGCTGCACACGAATGGTTATGACGAAGCGCTCGCGCTCCCGACGGAGGAGGCGGCGACACTCGCGCTCCGAACGCAGCAGGTCATCGCGTACGAATCGGGAGCCGCGGCCACCGCCGATCCATTGGGCGGGAGCTACTACGTCGAACACCTAACGAGCGAACTGGAGAAGCAAGCGCTTGCGCTTCTCACGCGCGTCGACGAGCTCGGGGGCGCCGCGAAGGCAATTGCCGCTGGTTTTTTTCAGGAGGAGATCGCACGCAGCGCCTACGAGTTTCAGCTTCGGGTCGAGCGTGGCGACGCGGTCGTCGTTGGCCTGAATCGTTTCAACGACGGGCGCGAGCCGCCCGACGTGCCGACTCCCGACTACTCGACGCTGGAGCGCGAGCAAATTGCTCGCGTACGTGAAGCCCGCGCACACCGCGATCGTTTGGCTGTCAGCCGCGCGCTCGAGCAGCTACGCGCCGCGGCCGTCTGCTATGCGTCGGACGCACCGGCGCAAAGCAGACCGCATTTGATGACGGCGATTATCGATGCCGTACGGCTCCGCGCGACGGTCGGCGAGATTGCCGGCATGCTCGCTGGCGAGTGGGGCCGCTACCAACCGACCTAACGCCACTGGCTGCATTACGAGCGGCGTTGGGCATTCCCAAAACGCATAACTCGTGACTGCCGAGACCGGCTCGTCGTCCATTGGACGTGCGCGGCAGATCTCGGCGGGAGTCGCCTGGCTGGCCGCAAACCAACCCATCCAGTTAGGAGGCCACGTGCTGTACCGAATTCTCGCCGGGGCAGCCGCCAGCGTCGCACTCTTGTCTTCGGTGGCCGCTGGGCAAGCCTGTCAGGGAAATCTGCCTTTCCGCGGATCCATGCACATCGGCGGTGGGGCATCGTTGACGGACCACACGACAACTCTCGGGGCCGGTCTGCTCACTGGCCATCGCGAAGGGTTGTTCGGTGGTGGCTCCGTTGGCTTGACGGACTATCAAGCTGGGGTAGGCAGCGCCTTCTCGATGAATGGTGCGCTCGGCTACTCGATGCCTCTCCAGGGGGCACGAAACTGGGAGTTCTGCCCAGGTGGGACGCTGAGTCTCGGCTTTGGTCCGAATGCCGGCGGCGCTGACATTCGCACTCAGACGATGACGGGTGGCGTGTCGGCCGGCACGTCGCTTCCGCTCAGCCGGAATGTCTCGCTGTTGCCCTACGGGTCGGTTGCGCTCGGTTACACTCGCGCAACGGTGAGTGGCTTCCCAGGGTCAGCGAGCGACACGTACTTCCTCTTTGGCTTCGGCGCAGGCTTCAAGATCACGCCCTCGCTCGTCATTCAGCCTTCGGTCGGCTTCGCTGTGGCGACGGACAATCCCGACGACACGATGTTTGGGATCAACGTCTCCTGGGCGCTCCCGAACGGTCACGACGACGCACCACGACCCACGACTCGTCGACGGTAACGGCGACGACCTAACGAGCAGCGAATCGTTCGTTGTCACGACGCGGCGCCGACCCGGCGCCGCGTTCGTCGTTTTCTCCCGTGCTCTTCCGAGCCGAGCTTGAACCCGCTGGGGCAGCCGGGTTAGCTTACAGTTTCGGTTCGCCCCCCTAAGTCCCGGCTGAATGCCAACTTACGAATTCCGTTGTCCAGACGGCCACGAGTTCGAAAAGTTCTACCGAAAGATCAGCGACGCGCAGTCGGAGTTGGCCTGTCCTGTGTGCGGCAAGCCGGCCATGCGTCTCGTCTCGGGAGGAGCGAGCCTGCTGTTCAAAGGCTCAGGCTTCTACCTCACCGATTACGGCAAGAACGCTCACCGGAAGGCGGCGCCGGAATCGAGCGGGAGCGATTCGAAGAACTCGGGCGAGTCGAAAGGGGGTGACAGCTCGGGCGGTTCCTCGAGCGAATCGAAGAGTGGCGAGTCGAAGCCGAGCGAGTCGAAGCCGGCGGAAACGAAGCCTTCGAGCGAATCGAAGCCGGCAAAGAAGCCATCCTCGTCAGGCACTCCGAAGTCCGGCACGTAATGACCGCTACCGATCTCCTTCGCGCCGAGCTCACCCGAGCGGCGCGGTCGCTCGGTGCGCCTGAAAACATCGAGCCCGCGCTGGAGCGGCCGCGCGATCCCGCCTTTGGCGACTGGGCGACGAACCTGGCGCTCGTCCTCGCGAAGCCACTCAAGGCGAAGCCGCGCGACCTCGCGCAGGCGCTGCTGAAGGCGATGGATTACAAGCGGGCCGGGATTCGCACCGCAGAAGTGGCGGGTCCGGGCTTCATCAATTTTCGAATGGACGTCGGCGTCGTCGCGAGCGGTATCGCCGCGCTCCTCGACGCCGGGGAATCGTATGGACGCAGCGACGCTGGCGGCGGCAAACCGGTCAACGTCGAGTTCGTGTCCGCAAATCCAACGGGCCCGCTGCACGTCGGCCACGGTCGCCAGGCCGCGTTAGGCGACGCCATCGCGTCGTTGCTCGAGTGGACGGGCTGGCGCGTTTGCCGCGAGTTCTACTACAACGATGCGGGCGCGCAGATCAATAATCTCGCACGCAGCGTTCAGGCGCGTGTTCGACAACTCGGCGGTGAGGACGCGGCGATTCCGCCGGACGGCTACCATGGCGAGTACATCCGCGACATCGCCGAGCATTATGTCGCCCAATACCCCAATGATCGTGCGGGAGCCGATCTCGATGCGATTCGGCAGTTCACCGTACAGGAGCTTCGCAAGGAGCAGGACATCGACCTGCAGACGTTCGGCGTGAAGTTCGACGTGTACTTCCTCGAGTCCTCACTCTACACGGCGGGACGTGTCGAGAAGACCGTCGAGCGTCTGGTCGCGGCGGGACATACGTACGAGAAGGATGGCGCGCTCTGGCTGCGCACGACCGATTTCGGCGACGACAAGGATCGCGTGATGCGAAAGAGCGCGCAGTTCGGGAGCGATTTCACCTATTTCGTGCCCGACGTCGCATACCATGTAACGAAATGGGAGCGCGGCTTCGCGCGCGCGATCAACGTTCAGGGCGCCGACCACCACAGCACGGTGACGCGCGTGCGCGTCGGCTTGCAGGCGCTCGAGATGGGCATTCCCGCGGGCTATCCCGACTACGTCCTGCATCAGATGGTGTCGCTGATGCGCGGCGGAGAAGAGGTGAAGTTCTCGAAGCGCACGGGCACGATCGTGTCGATTCGCGAGCTCGTCGAGGAAGTCGGTGGTGACGCGGTACGGTGGTTCTTCCTCATGCGAAAGGGCGACTCGCCGCTCTCGTTCGACATCGATCTCGCGCGGTCGCAGTCGGAGGAGAATCCGGTCTATTACGTCCAGATGGCGCATGCGCGGATGTCGGGGATCTTCCGCGTCGGCGAGATCGACGTGGCGTCGATTCGCGCCGAGGATGTGGACTTCGACGTGTTGTCCCTTCCGGAGGAGCACGAGCTCATGAAAGCGCTGCTCGACTTTCCGGGAGAGCTCGCCGGTGCCGCGGAGGCTCTCGAGCCCCAGCGCCTAACGACCTACCTCCTCGAGACGGCGAAGAAGATCCACCTCTGGTATCACAAGTCGCACGTGCTGAACGAGCCCGAGCCGATCATGCGGGCGCGTCTGGTGCTCGCGCGTGCCTCGCAGATCGTGATTCGCAATGGATTGCACGCGTTAGGTATCACCGCGCCGGAACGAATGTGACCATCCTCTGTCATCCTGAGCGAAGCGAAGGATCTACTGTACATAGTTAGAAGCAAACCACTCGTTGAGGACAGTAGATCCTTCGTCGCTGCGCTCCTCAGGATGACACCTTAGGCAATCGACAATGTCCCTTCTCGTCGTAGGCTCCGTCGCTCTCGATTCGATTGAAACGCCGTTCGGCAAGGCCGACGACGTTCTCGGCGGCTCGGCGACGTTTTTCTCGGCGTCGGCCAGCCATCTCACCGGTGTGCAGCTCGTTGGTGTCGTCGGGAACGACTACCCCATGCAGAAGCTCGAGCCGCTGGCCCAGCGCGGCGTCGATCTCGCGGGGCTCGAGCGCGCCGAGGGCCGATCCTTTCGCTGGCGCGGCCGTTACCGCCACGACCTGAACGTCGCCGAGACGCTCGAGACACACCTCGGCGTCTTCTCCAATTTTCGGCCAAAGATCCCGGAGCAGTTTCGGCGCGCGCCGTTCGTCTTCCTCGGCAACATCGATCCGCGATTGCAGCTCGACGTGCTGACACAGGTCGAGAAACCGAAGCTCGTGGCTTGCGACACGATGAATTTCTGGATCGAGAGCCGGCGTCCCGAGCTGATGGAGCTCCTGTCGCGCGTCGACCTCATCACGCTCAACGACGCCGAGGCGCGGCAGCTCACCGAGAAGTACAACCTCATCAAGGCCGCGCGCTGGATCATGAGTCGCGGGCCCAAGCTCGTCATCGTGAAGAAGGGCGAGCACGGCGCCTTCATGTTTAGCGAACGTGAAATATTCTTCGCGCCCGCCTATCCGCTCGAGGACGTCTTCGATCCCACCGGCGCGGGCGATTCCTTCGCCGGCGGTTTCATGGGCTACCTCGCGCGGAGCGGTGACCTGTCCGAACGGAACCTGCGCCGCGCCGTCGTGTACGGCTCGGCGATGGGCTCATTCGCCGTCGAAAAATTCTCGATCGAGCGCTTGCTCGAGGTGAAGCCGGCCGACGTCGCGGATCGGGTGCGCGAATTCCATCGTCTCGTCACCTTCGAGCAGGAGTTGGACGCGTGAGCGACGTCCCGGGGGCGCTCGACTATCGTGGTGCCGGCGTCGACATCGACGCCGCGGATGACGCGAAGTCTCGCATCAAGCAACTCGTCGAATCGACGTTCACCGCCGGTGCGCGCGGACGCTTCGGCGGATTCGGCGGGATGTTCCGCATGCCGTCCGACGCGAAGCGCCCGGTGCTCGTCGCCAGCGCCGACGGCGTCGGCACCAAGATCAAAGTGGCGATCGAGGCCGGTCGCCACGATAGCATTGGTCATGATCTCGTGAACCACTGCACGAACGACATTCTGGTGCAAGGCGCGCGGCCGATGTTCTTCCTCGACTATGTGGCGTTCGGTGTGCTCGAGCCGGCGGTTGCCGAGGCCGTCGTGGCCGGCGTCGCCGCCGGATGCCGAGAGAATGAGTG
The DNA here is from genome assembly GCA_036496605.1 of Gemmatimonadaceae bacterium. Taxonomy (NCBI): domain Bacteria; kingdom Pseudomonadati; phylum Gemmatimonadota; class Gemmatimonadia; order Gemmatimonadales; family Gemmatimonadaceae; species Gemmatimonadaceae bacterium. Next base: position 6,485 of record DASXKV010000037.1, read on the forward strand.
TTCGCTCATCGGTGGCGAGACCGCGGAGATGCCGGGAGTGTACACGCCGCCGGACTATGACCTGGCCGGATTTGTGGTCGGCTGGGTCGAAGAAGACGCGATCATCGGCCCCGATCGTGTGCGGGAAGGAGACGTGTTGATCGGACTCGCGAGCAGTGGACTGCACACCAACGGATACTCGCTCGCGCGCCGTATCGTGGCGGAACGCATGCGGCTTGGGCCGACTGATCCCTTTCCGGGTGAATCGGCTACTGCCGCCGACGTGTTGCTGCGCGTGCATCGTTCGTATCTCCCGACGCTGCGTCCCGTGCTGGGCACGATTCACGCTATGGCCCACATCACCGGTGGAGGCCTTCCCGGGAACGTGAACCGCGCGTTGCCCTCGACGCTCGACGCGGACATCGACACCAGGAGTTGGGAAATCCCCAATCTGTTCAGGCAACTGCAACAGGCCGGAGCAGTGGCGCGCGACGAGATGTTTCGCGCATTCAACATGGGCGTAGGGATGGTGGTGATTGCCGCGGCGGCCGATGGTGAAACGATCATCCGGGCCGCACAGTCAGAAAGGGTAGGGGCCTGGCGCCTCGGGCGTGTCGTACGAGGGACGGGCCGGGTGATTCTCAATTAGGAGATCGAGATGAGACTTCGCATTGCAGTCGTAGCAGTCTTGCTGTCCGCCGTGTCGTTCAATGCGCGGGCGCAACAAAAGAGCTGTCCTGCCGGCACGGGCGGCCTCGATCCGAATACGATCTCGCAGGATGCTTGTCAGATGGCGTACGACGTGTTTCAGTTTCTCGCTCCGCAACTTGGCATCGCGCTCACCGGCGGCAATGCGACGCTCGGTCAGGGCGGCGCGCTCGGCGGGCTGGGACATTTCGCGCTCGAGTTGCGCGCGAACGTCCTCGATGGGGATCTCCCCGACGTCCAGAAGTTTCCGCAGCCCAGCACGAGCGGCCGGCAGTCGCACACGCTGCCGACGAAGTCGCAGTTCGTCGGCCTGCCGACGGTCGACGCCGGGATTGGCATCTTCAAGGGACTCTCGCTCGGGCTCACGAATGTCGGCGGTGTCGACCTCCTGTTGAGCGCGAGTTACATCCCGACGGTGGGCGGTCCCAATGACGCAGTGCAGGTCAAGCCGAATCAGAGTCTCAACATCGGCGTCGGCGCACGCGTTGGGATCATTCAGGAATCGCTGCTCACGCCGGGCGTCTCGGTGACATACCTTCGACGTGATCTGCCGACGACGACGATCATCGGCACATCATCCGGCGTCGACGTGAGTGTGCGGGACGCTTCGGTCAAGACAAATGCATGGCGCCTAACGGCGAGCAAGAGTCTCATTCTGTTCAGCCTTGCCGCCGGCATTGGACGCGACAGCTACGATCAGTCGGCAACGATTCAAGGCACGGTGACGAACCCCGTTGCGGTGCAGTCGCAACCCGTGCTGGTGAAGCAGAGCATGACGAGGACCAACTACTTCGTCGACGGCTCGCTCAATTTCATCATCGCGAAGATCGTCGCCGAAGTCGGCCAGGTGACGGGTGGCTCCGTGAGCACCTACAACACCTTCAGCGGCGGCGCGGCCGACAAGTCGCGTCTGTACGGTTCGCTCGGCGTGCGGATCGGATTCTGATGACCGATGCCTAACGAACGCCCGGCGCAGGAACGCGAGGACGATCGCGCGTACATGCGTCGGGCGCTCGACCTCGCCCGCCGCGGCTGGGGCCACACGGCGCCGAACCCCATGGTCGGCGCCGTCGTCGTTCGCGAGGGACAGGTCGTCGGTGAAGGGTTCCACGCGCGGTACGGCCAAGAGCATGCGGAAATCGCAGCGCTGCGAGAGGCCGGCGATCGCGCACGCGGCGCCACGCTGTATGTGACGCTCGAGCCCTGCGCCCACCACGGCAAAACGCCACCCTGTGCCGACGCGATCGTCGCCGCCGGCATCGCGCGGGTCGTTGCGGCTACGGAGGACGTCAATCCAGAGGCGGCGGGCGGCGCGACACGGTTGCGCGCCGCAGGGATCCCGCTCGACGTCGGTCTCGAGCGCAGTGCCGCGCGTGAACAGAACGCGCCATTCTTCCACCGATTCGCCAGCAATCGCCCCTGGGTCACGCTCAAGCTCGCGATGTCGCTCGATGGCGCGATCGCGAGCGCGGATCGGACGCGCGGCGCCGCGGGAAACTTCCTCACGGGCGCTGAAGCACGGCGCGAAGTGCACCACATGCGCGCCGGGATGGATGCCATTGCCGTTGGGGTGGGAACGGTGCTCGCCGACGATCCACTCCTCACCGTGCGCGAGGGGCCGCCGCCGCGCGTTGCGCCGCGACGGATCATCTTCGATTCGGAGCTCCGGACGCCCGTAGGGGCCGCGATCGTGCGCAGCGCGCGGCTCGTGCCGACGATCATCATTGCGCGGCGCGCCGACTCGATGCGTCGTGAGGCGCTGAGCACGGCCGGCGTCGACGTTCGCGTTCACGAAACTCTCCAATCCGCGATCGTCGCGCTTGCGGCAGACGGCGTGCGCGCGCTGCTCGTCGAAGGTGGTGCGCGCCTGGCCGCGTCGCTCATTGCGCAGGCATTGGTAGACCGGCTCGTTATCTTTCAGGCTCCAGTCGTCCTCGGCGCGGGCGCTCTGAACGCGTTCGCCTATGTCTCGCCGGCGACGGCCGAGTCGCTCGCGCGACTTCCCGTCATCGTGCGGGCCACATTCGGCGACGACCTGAAAACCACCTACGCCTTCGGAGATCAGTAGTGTTCACCGGCCTCGTCGACGACGTCGGCACGATCGAGCGCATCACGCCAGTTGCAGCGGGCAGGGAGTTTCGCATCCGCTGCCAATACGATGACCTCGAGGAAGGCGAAAGCATCGCCGTGAACGGTACGTGCCTCACGGTGCGCGGCCGCGGGGCGCATTGGTTTAGCGCTGCCGCGGTGATCACGACCCTGGGGCGGACGACGATGGGCGAATGGCGGCCCGGACGACGCGTCAACCTGGAGCGGGCAATTCGCGCTGGGGACCGCTTTGGCGGCCACATGGTCCAGGGACACGTCGACGGGGTGGCTCGCGTCACCGGCGTGCGGACGGTGGGTGATGCACGTTTGATTGATCTTGCCCTCCCAGCGGGCCTCGCCGACCTTATGGTGCGTCAGGGCTCGATTGCGGTCGATGGCGTGAGCCTGACCATCAACGACCTGCCGGGCGCGGACGTCGTGCAACTCTCGCTCATCGAGTACACGCTGCGCCATACGGCACTCGACACGTTGGGCGAGGGCGACGAGGTTCACGTCGAAGCGGACATGATTGGCAAGTATGTACAACGACTACTCGGCGCCTACAAATAGGGGCTAGGCATTTTTCCATTTCGATTCCATGTCTTCTTTCGCAACTGTAGAGCAAGCCATTCGCGACATCAGCGCCGGCAAGTTCGTGATCGTGGCCGACGACGAGGACCGCGAGAATGAGGGTGATCTCATTTGTGCCGCGGAGCTCGTGACGCCGGAGATGGTGAACTTCATGATCAAGAAGGCCGGCGGCTTGATCTGTCTGGCCATGGCTGGTGACCGTGTCGATCAGCTCGGGCTCTCGCCGATGGCCGAGTCGAGTCTCGATGCGTATCGCACGGCATACACGGTGAGCATCGACGCGTCGGCTCGATTTGGCGTGACGACGGGCATCAGCGCGCAGGATCGCGCGACCACGATTCGCGTCGCCGTCGATCCCGATACGACGGCCGCCGACCTGCACCACGGCGGGCATGTGTTTCCGCTTCGCGCGCGAGAAGGCGGTGTGTTGCAACGCGTCGGACACACCGAAGCAGCCATCGATCTCGCGCGGCTCGCCGGACTCAGGGCCGCGGGCGTGATCTGCGAGATCCTGAACGAAGACGGTTCGGCCGCGCGCCGCCCGCACCTCGAGCATTTTGCGCGCGAGTACGGCATCAGCTTCATCACGGTTGCGCAGCTCGTTGCGCATCGCCTGAAGACCGAACGGCTCGTCCACCGCATCGCCGAGGCTCGGCTTCCGACCGACCATGGTCAGTGGCGGATCGTCGGCTATCGTAATGACGTGGATGAGCACGAGCACGTCGCGCTGGTGTTTGGCGAAGTGGGAGAGGGCGAAGATATACTAGTCCGAATGCACTCCAAGTGCCTAACGGGCGACGTCTTCCACTCGCTGCGCTGCGATTGTGGCTGGCAGCTCGACACGGCGATGCAGATGATCGCCGTCGAGGGGCGCGGCGTCATCGTCTATCTCGATCAGGAAGGGCGCGGTATCGGTTTGCTCAACAAGCTCAAAGCGTACGAGCTGCAGGATCACGGCGCCGACACGGTCGAGGCGAACGAGCAGCTCGGATTCAAGCCCGATCTGCGGAACTACGGCATCGGTGCGCAGATCCTGCTCGATCTCGGGCTGCATTCGATCCGGCCCATCACCAACAATCCGCGCAAGCTCGTCGGGCTCGAGGGCTACGGCCTTCGCGTGCACGACCGTGTTCCCATCGTTCAGCCGGAGCACAGCGAGAGCGCGGGGTACATGCGCACGAAGCGCGACAAGCTCGGCCACCTGCTGGCCTCCTAAGCAGATACACGAAAGCCCGGATCTTCCGCGAATTTCCGGAACGGTTGAGGTCAGCGGGGCCGCTGAAACCACTGACACTGCGCTGAAACCACTGACTCGCTCCCCGGCAGGGACTGCTCCATGCACCAAGTAACAGATGGGTTCTTTTTTGAGTGCCTCGGGAAGCTTCCAACGATCAGGGAAGCCTCGCGACGCATTCACAAATTCAAAACGCCACCGGGCGCGGAGCCTTCTCGGCGCGCGGAGCCCGTCAGCGGGTTCAGGGCCCTGTCAGGGGTTTCAGCGGCCGCCTTTGGCTCGTCGCGAAATTCCGCGAAGAACGAAGAGTTTTGCAACAGCAGGACTTTTTTCTACCTACTTAGTGCAACTGAAATGTTGATGGCGGGCGGCCGGCGGTCTAACTGAATGGCCGAGTTCAGCGGGTCGCCAACTGGACACGGGCGACGCTTCGTGGTCGTTGCCAGCCGATTCAACGAGACGGTGACGCAAAAGCTCGTCGACGGCGCGCTCGACGCGCTCGTTAGGCATGGCGCCGCCGCCGATGACGTCGACGTCGTCTGGGTGCCCGGTGCGTGGGAGCTGCCGGCCGCCGTGCGCCGGCTCCTCGCCACCGAGCGCTACGACGCGCTGGTTGCCCTTGGCGCCGTCGTGCGCGGCGACACCCCGCACTTCGATTATGTCGCCGGCGAAGCATCGCGTGGGCTCGCCGACGCCGCCTCGGCATTCGAGACGCCGGTTGGCTTCGGGCTCCTCACTTGCGATACGATGGCGCAGGCCGAAGCCCGCGCCGGCGGTGAGCACGGCAACAAGGGTTGGGACGCGGCACTGGCCGCGCTCGAGATGGCCGACCTTTTCGACCGACTCGATGCCGCGGACGAGAGTTGAAACGAGAGCACGCGCACGTGTCCTCCAGGCTCTCTACGCTTGGGACCTGCGCGGCGAGCAGGGGCTGGAGCGCGTGGCGAGCCAGATCTGGGACGATCTTGCCGTTCCGCAGGAAGAACGCAAGATCGCCGGCACCCTCGTACATACCGTGGCGCAGCACGGCCACGAGTTGGACGAGGAGCTCGCCGAAGTGACCACGAACTGGCGTCTCGACCGGCTCGGCGTCGTCGAGCGATCGGTGTTGCGCATGGGCGCCGCCGAGCTCTATGGTGGCAAGACGCCGCCGCGCGTCGTGATTCAGGAAGGCGTGAAGCTCGCCGAACGGTACGGCAGCGTACAGAGCGCGAAGTTCGTGAACGGAGTCCTCGACGCTCTGGCCCGGCGCATGGGACGGATCTAGTGCGCGTCCTGCTCGTCAACTGGCAGGACCGCGAGAATCCTCAGGCCGGTGGCGCCGAGATTCACATGCATGAAATCTTCGGCCGTCTTGCCGCCGCGGGGCACGAGATCACGCTCCTGTGTGGTGGCTGGCCAGGCTGTCCACCACGCGCACGCCTCGACGGCATCGAGGTGCACCGCGTCGGGACGCGCCACAGCTTTCCACTCCTCGCTCGTCGTTACTTCGATCGCGTATTCGGCGACGTCGCGCCTTCGCTGGACGTCGTCGTCGAGGACGTGAACAAGATTCCGTTGTACACGCCGCGATGGCGCGGCATTCGTCGCGTCGTCGCGCTCGTGCCGCATCTATTCGGCGGTACGGTGTTTCAGGAGCTGGCCGCTCCTCTCGCGGCCGCCGTGTGGCTCGCCGAACGTCCATTGGCGCGCATGTACCGCGGAGTTCCCTTCGAGGCGATCAGTCAGAGCACGGCTGACGACCTCGCTCGACGCGGCATTCCGCGCGAGAGCATCGAGGTGATCTACCCGGGTATCGATACCGAGGGATATAGTCCGGCACCCGGAGCCCGCAGCCCTCAGCCCGCGTTTGCCTACCTCGGCCGGCTCAAGAAGTACAAGGGAGTGCATTACGTGATTCGCGCTTTCGCGGCGATGCGGAATCGAGAGGCCACGCTCGAGATCGCCGGTGCGGGGGACTATCGCCCCAGCCTCGAAGCGCTCGCCCGTTCGCTTGACCTCGGCGACCGCGTGCGGTTTCTTGGGCGTATATCGGAGCATGAGAAGCTCGCCTTGTTGCGTCGCGCGTGGGCATTGGTCTTTGCCTCTCCGAAGGAAGGGTGGGGCATCACGAATCTCGAGGCCGCCGCCTGCGCGACCCCTGTCGTCGCATCCAACTCTCCGGGCATTCGCGAGTCCGTTCGCAATGAGGAGACCGGCTATCTCGTACCGCACGGAGACAACCTGGCGATGGCGGCGGCCCTCGATCGGGTTGCGGCCTCGCGAGAGCTCGTCGAGCAACTCGGGCGCTCGGCGCGCGCCTTCGCCGAGACGTTCACCTGGGAGCGTGCGGCGGAGGAAACGGCTGCCCATCTGGCGCGCGTCGTCGCGACGCCCTCTGCGCATGTGTTTCGTGTCGCTCGCCGTTCGTACAGTAGCACGTAGTGTCGGTCCCGCTGTCGAGGAGCACATGGAGATCATCTTTCACGCCCATCATGCCGATATCTCTCCGCGCTTGCAGCAGCGCGCGGACGCGTCGCTCCGCAAGATCGTCGCGCGACTGGGTCGCGCTGTCGATGCGATCGTTCGTGTGGAAGAGGACGGACCGACGCGGCGCGTGGAGCTCGAGCTGCACGCACCGCGCGGGCGGCGATTGGTGGCCCGCGGCGAAGCACGATATTTCGGTCCCGCGCTCACCGTGGCGTTAGGCAAGCTGGGCGCGCAAGTGAAGCGCGTACGGAAAACGACGTCAGGACGACGGCGCGTCGCGAAGTCGCGGATGCGCCGCAAGCTTGCCAGGGTGTGAAGGTCAAGCTCACCGTCGGCCGGCTTATCGACCGGCTCCGCGACGTTCTCGCTCTGGAGGCACTCGATGCCACTGGCCTCGAACGCGAGATCGTCAGCGCCAATGTCTCGAGTCCCGGTCTCGTTCTCGCGGGATACGTCGAGCGATTTCCCGCGCACCGGTTGCAGGTCTTCGGCGAGACGGAGATCAGCTACCTCGCGTCGAGGTCCGACGTCGAGCGTCGTGAAATCCTCGGAACGTTCTTCTCGTTTCCGATTCCGGCGGTGTTCGTCACGAAAGGCCAGCAGCCGCCCCCGGAGATGATGGAGCTGGCGGCGAGCGCCGGTGTGCCGATCATCGGCTCGCGACTCAAGACCAATGAGTTCTACACGCGCATCAAGCCCTGGCTCGAGGAGGAATTTGCACCGACGACGACGCTTCACGGCTCGCTCTGCGACGTTTTTGGTGTCGGATTGTTGTTCATCGGCCGGAGCGGCATCGGCAAATCCGAGTGCGTGCTCGACCTGGTCGAACGCGGGCACCGGCTCGTTGCCGACGACGTCGTCATGGTCACGCGACGCGGTGCCGAGGTCCTTCTGGGACGCGGGCACGAGCTGCAGCGTCATTACATGGAGGTCCGCGGCGTCGGGCTCGTCGACGTGCCGTCGGTGTTCGGCATCCGCGCCGTTAGGCAGCAGAAGCGCATCGAGGTCGTCGTCGAGCTCGTGGACTGGGATCCCGAGCTCGTCATCGACCGCACCGGGCTCGATCGCGAGGGCACTACGATCCTGGATGTTACGTTACCAAAGATCACGGTGCCGCTGAATCCAGGAAAAAACATTACTGTCATTTCCGAAGTAATCGCCATGAACCATTTGCTCAAGTACAGTGGTATAGATCCGGCCGAACGGTTCAATGACCGTTTGATGAAGACGATGCGCGCCGCCTCCGAAGTCCGTCGTTACTTGCAGGAGGACTATGAGTGATCGAGCGCCGGACGATGAGATCAGACCGGTGCCCCGCGCGATCGTCGCCGGCCACGGCGACTTCGCCAGCGGTCTGGTGTCTGCGGTCGACGTCATCACCGGGCGCGGCGCGCAGTTGATTCCCGTCGCCGTGCCTGGTTTGTGCGCGGAGGACATCGAGAAGCTCATTCGCGAGCGCATGCAGGAAAGCGGCGTGAAGGTGATCTTCACCGACCTGCAGGCGGGCAGTTGCACGATGGCGGCGCGGCGCATTCTGCGCGGCGCCGACGACGCCGTGCTCATCGCGGGTGTGAACCTGCCGACGCTGCTCGACTTCGTCTTCGCCGATCAGATGCCCGCGGTCGATGCGGCACGTCACTCCGCTGAACGCGGACGAGTCGCCATCACCGTCGTCGGCGCCGCCGGAGCGGTCAAACAGGCGTGACCCTCGTCCTGCACCGTATCGACGATCGGCTGATTCATGGGCAGGTCGTGGTCGGCTGGGGGCAGCCGCTCGACATCCGCTTCATCGTCCTCGTCGACGACCAAGTCGCGGCCAGCGAGTGGGAGCAGGAGCTCTACCGCATGGGTGTGCCGCCGGAGATGGATGTGTATTTCCTGAACGTCGAGCAGGCGGTCGCGGAGCTGCCGCGCCTTCGGAGCGACGCGCGACAGGGGATCCTCCTCACCGGTGATATCGACACGATGCGCCGGCTCGTCGACGCGGGTGGAATCACGAGTGTCAACATCGGGGGCATCCACCATCGTGCCGGACGCACGCAACGCCTGCGATATGTGTTCTTGAACAACGACGAGGAGTCGGCGTTGCGCGAGATTGCAACGCTCGGTGCCGCGGTCTCGGCCCAGGACGTGCCCGGCGCCCGTCCGGTGCCACTCGACGACATCCTCGCGGGAGTCGCCAGCTGATGTGGATCGATCTGCTACCGATCGCGCTCCTTGGCGGACTCCTGGGCCTCGATGTCGTCAGCTTTCCGCAAGCGATGATCTCGCGTCCGCTCGTGGCGGCGACGCTCGCGGGGACACTGATCGGCCATTCACTGAGCGGACTCCTCGTCGGTGCAGCGCTGGAATTGATCGCGTTGGAGACGCTGCCATTCGGCGCGTCGCGATACCCCGAGTGGGGGTCGGCGGCCGTCGTCGGCGGCGCGATCTTCGCCACGCATTCGAGCCATCCCGCCGGCGCGATGGAGATGTCGATGATCGCGTCGCTGGCAACGGCGTGGGTCGGCGGCTGGACGATGGTGAAGCTGCGCGAGCGCAACGCCTACTGGGCTGCGCGACGTCGCTCGGCATTGGATGCCGGAGCGCGCGGTGCGGTGATCGATCTGCAGCTCCTCTGCATGACCGCCGATCTCCTGCGTGGTGGTTTCCTCGCCGCGATCTCGTACGCGGTCTTCGCGCCGCTAACGACGGCCGCGATCGGCGCATGGAGCACCGATGCGCGAATCTCTCGCGCCGTCGTCGTCACCGTGGCCGCAAGCGTGGCCGTGAGCGCCGGTCTCAAGATTTTCCATGGCGTCAGCGGCGCGCGTTGGCTCTTTCTCTGCGGCGTCGTCGTGGGGCTCGGCGTGATGACAGTCCTATGACCGCGCCAGCGATCGCCCCCATGCCCCAACCAGAGCGACGTACCGCACTGCCGATCCGAACGCAGGCCGCCATTTTCCTGCGTCTGCTCGCGATTCAGGGTTCGTGGAACTACGAGATCCTGCTCGGCAATGGTATCGGCTTCTGTCTCGAGCCTGCGCTACGGCTTCTGCCCGAGGGCGTGCACAGCGAGCATTTCAAGCAGGCGTTGGCTCGCGAGAGCAAGTACTTCAACGCGCATCCATACCTCGCGTCCGTCGCGGTCGGTGCGCTCGCGCGCGCGGAGCTCGATGGCGAGCCGCCGGAGCGGATTGAGCGTTTTCGTACTGCGTTGTGCGGGCCGCTTGGCAGTGTCGGCGATCGGTTGGTGTGGGCGGGCTGGCTGCCCTTTTGTAGCCTGGTCGCGCTCGCGGTGTTTGGTCTTGGCGGCGGACCGGTGCTGGTCCTGAGTGTGTTTCTCGGCTCCTACAACCTCGGACACTTCGGGCTCCGGTTGTGGGGATTACGCACGGGTTGGAACAACGGGCTGCGGGTCGCGTCGGCACTGGCGAATCCGGTGCTGCGAAATGGTCCACTACACATCGGACGGCTCGCGGCACTTGCGACCGGCTTCGCGATCCCCCTCGCTCTCTATCGCGTGATTGGGCCCGGACGCGTGTTGCTCGGCTTCGTGCTGACTGCCGTCATCGTCGCCGCGCTCCTGCTCGTTCGCCTGCACGGTCGAATCGAAGGTTGGCGTCTCGCGCTGTTCATCCTCGCAGGGTTCGCCCTCTTCTCCGTGGCCCACTGATGCCCGAGCGTATCGTTCAGATTGTCAACAAAGCGGGATTGCATGCCAGGCCGGCGGCGGAGATTGTGAAGTTGGCCGCAAAGTACAACGCTGAGATTACCGTCGTCCGCGATGAGCTCGAGGTCAACGGAAAGAGTATCATGGGCGTGATGATGCTGGCGGCTGAATGCGGCTCGACGCTGCAACTCAAGGCGGAAGGACCGGACGCGAAGGAAGCGTTGGATGCACTGGAGAAGTTGATCGGGAGCAAGTTTGGCGAGAGTTGACTCGGAGGTATCCAGGTGAAGCGGAAGCTCGTGGGGATTGGCGCGTCTCCGGGAATCGTCGTCGGCACCGTCCAGCTGCTGCGCTGGGAGGTACCGGACGTCGCACATCGTATCATTCCCGACGACGGCATTCCCGCCGAGCTGACGCGATTTCACAACGCGCTCGAGGCGGCGAAGGAACGCTTGCGCCAGATCCGTACGCGCGTCGAAAGCACGGTGGGGCGCGAAGAGGCCGCGATCTTCGAGGTGCAGCTCTCGATTCTCGACGACCCGGATCTCACGCGGGGCGTCGAGGAGCTCATTCACCAGAATCTCGCCGCCGAGAAAGCGTTTGACATCCAGATGGTCGAATCGCGGCAGCGCTTCGCGCGCGCGGCGAGTCCCATGGTCCGTGAGCGCGTCGGCGACCTCACCGACGTGCACATCCGCGTGCTCTCACTCCTGCTCGGCCACGACCCGATCGACATCCCATCCGGCGGGAGGGCGATTCTCGTCACCCACGATCTGACGCCGAGCCTGACGGTTCAGCTGGATCGCAAATCGATCGTTGCCATTGCCACCGACGCGGGAACGCGCACGTCGCACGTCGCGATACTTGCGCGTTCGCTCAACTTGCCGGCGATCGTCGGGTTGCGCGATGCGACGAGCGAGCTGCGCGGCGGCGAACACGCGATTCTCGACGGCTCGACCGGTGTGCTCGCGATCGACCCGTCGCATGCCGACATCGAGTCCTATCGCGAGCGCGACCGGCAGGAGAAGGTTGCCGAAGCGGAGCTGCAGCGGCTCGCGTCGCTCGAGTCGATCACGACCGACGGCGTGCACGTCACTCTGCGCGCGAACGTCGACCTGCCCGAGGAGGCCGACCTTGCCGCGTCGAGCGGCGCCGAGGGCGTTGGTCTGATGCGCACCGAGTTCCTCGTCCTCGGGCGCGCGACGATGCCTGACGAGGACGAGCAATATCGCGCCTACCGGAAAGTCGTCGAGGCGTTCGGGGGCAAGCCCGTTGTGATTCGCACCTTCGACATCGGCGGCGATAAACTGCCCGTTGGCGGCTATCCGAGCGAGCCGAATCCATTTCTCGGCTGGCGCGCGATCCGGATGTGCCTCGACAAGCCGGAGCTGTTCCGCACCCAGTTGCGCGCGCTGCTTCGTGCCGCCTCGCATGGCGACGTGCGCATCATGCTTCCGCTCGTCGTCACGCTCGACGAAGTGCTCGGAGCACGTGCGCTGCTCGAGGAGGCCGCGAGCCAGCTCGAGCGCCGCGGCGTCACCGTGCGCCGCGACGTCCCGTTAGGCGTGATGATCGAGACGCCCGCCGCCGCGGTTGCCGCCGACACGTTCACGCGCGACGGCGATGTCGCGTTCTTCAGCATCGGGACCAACGATCTGGTGCAGTACACGCTCGCCGTCGATCGCGGCAATGCGAACCTGTCTTCTCGCTTCACGCCGTTGCATCCCGCCGTCCTTCGCCTCATCGAGCGGACCGTGCAGGTTGGCGAGGGCGCGGGCCTCGAGGTCGCCGTGTGCGGCGAGATGGCGTCGCAGCCGCTGATGGCGTTCGCGCTGATCGGGCTCGGCGTTAGGCAGCTGAGCGTGTCGCCGCGATCGGTGTCGCTCGTCAAGCGCATCGTGCGTGGCATCTCGGCCGCGACCGCCGAGGAAGCCGCGAAGGCCGCGCTCAAGGCAAGCACTGCGGACGCCGCGAGCCGCGAGCTGCACCGTCGCCTGAGCGCTGCGATGCCGGAATTAGGTTTGTTGGAACAGGGACTGCCAGTGTAGATGGTTGTTCGTTGCTGGTTGTTCGTGGTTATTGGTTGTTGGTAGTTGGTTGTTCGTAGATCGTAATCACCAAACACTAACCACCCACGACCAGCCACCAGTATCAACTACCAACAACCGACAACCAACTACCAACCACCACCAACTACCAACCACCAACTTGTTCGATCGTCATCTCTTCACCTCGGAATCCGTCACCGAAGGGCATCCCGACAAAATCGCGGACGCCATCTCCGATGCCGTCCTCGACGCCATTCTCGCCGACGATCCAACCGCGCGCGTCGCCTGCGAAACGCTCGTCACGACGGGCCTCGCCTGCGTCGCCGGCGAGATCACGACGTCGACCTATGTTCACGTCCCCGACATTGTCCGCGCGACCATCCAGCGCATCGGCTACACGGACGCGAGCTACGGGTTCGACAATCAGACGTGCGCCGTCATGAGCACCATCGATCGACAATCGCCGGACATTGCGATGGGCGTCGACACCGGTGGCGCGGGCGATCAAGGTATGATGTTCGGCTATGCGTCGGACGAGACGCCGGAGTTGATGCCGATGCCGATCATGCTCGCGCATCGCATCACCAAGGCGCTCGCGGATCGGCGAAAGTCCGGCGATCTCGAGTGGCTGCGGCCGGACGGGAAGGCGCAGGTCACCGTGCTGTACGAAGACCGCCGTCCCGTCGCCGTCGATACGGTCGTCGTTTCGACGCAGCACTCGCCCGACGTCTCGCAGCGCGAGATCAAGCGCGGGATCATCGAGGAGATCGTCGAGCCCTCCATCCCCGAGTCGCTGCGCTCGCACAAGATCAAGTATCACGTCAATCCAACCGGACGCTTCGTGATCGGCGGCCCGCAGGGCGATGCGGGACTCACCGGACGCAAGATCATCGTCGACACCTATGGCGGTATGGGTCGGCACGGTGGCGGTGCCTTTAGCGGCAAGGATCCGAGCAAAGTGGATCGGTCAGCCTGCTACGCGGCGCGCTGGGTCGCCAAGAACATCGTCGCCGCGGGTCTGGCGCGCCGATGTGAGGTTCAGCTCGCGTACGCGATCGGTGTTGCCGAGCCGGTCTCGGTGATGGTCGACAGCTTTGGTACGTCGGTCGTACCCGAGTCGGACATCATGGGCGCCGTGCGCGACGTGTTCGACCTCACTCCGCGCGGAATCATCCAGGCACTCGATCTCCGCAAGCCGATTTATTCCGCGACCTCGGCGTACGGCCACTTCGGCCGCAAGCCCGAGCGCATCGGCAACGGTCGTAAGGCTGCTAGGACGTTCACCTGGGAGCGGACCGATCGATCTGCGGCGCTGAAGCGCGCCGTGAAGGGCTAGGCCGCTGTCATCCTGAGCGGAGCGAAGGATCGAGTGGACTGTAGCCGAGATAATGAGAGCAGATGCGAGAGCAGGCGCGTTCCAGGCCACAATGACAAGGAGTATTACGGATTCGACGGATAGCACGGATCGAACGGATTCGGTCCAGGAGCATCCGTTCCATCCGCCGAATCCGTAATACTCTTTGTCATCGTGGCATCTTCGGCTGGGCCAGTTTTGATATGGAGTCGGCAAGCCCTGCTCTCACAATCTCAATTCCTTGACGAGAGCGCTCCTCAGGATGACACGTCTGGGTCCGGACGATAACTTCCAGAAAGCATCACGAACCTCAGCCCCTTGCCACGTGGTCGAAGTCGTCGTTGCCCGGCTCGGTCTCGACAGTACGACGCAGTCGTACGTCCTCGTCCTTCAGGAGAAGGGAGGGCCGCGTCTGCTGCCGATCTGGATCGGCCAGCCGGAGGCCGAGTCGATCGTTATGCAGATCCACAGCATCAAGCGCGCGCGTCCGCTGACCCACGACCTGTGCAAGAATCTGATCCTCGGTCTCGGCGGTTCGCTCCGCCGCGTGCAGATCACGCGGGTCGAGAAGAATACCTATTATGCCGAGCTGCACATCAACCGTGGCGACAACGTAGTGCAGATCGACGCGCGTCCCTCGGACAGCATCGCGATTGCGCTGCGCCTCGCGGCTCCGATCTTCGCCGCGGAGACGCTGCTCTCGACGATCGAGATGGACGAGCAGAGCGACGAGACACCCGGTGCCGCAGCGACGCCCGACACGGGTGAGCTGAGCGCCGATCAGCTCAAGGAATACCTCGAGAATCTCCGGCCGGAGGATTTCGGGAAATTCAACCTCTGACTCTCCCGCGCCGAAACCTCTCTTTGTTTCTTGTTCTTCGGGGCACGAGCTGTAGGAGGTCGCTGAAACCGCTGACACGGCGCTGAGACCTCTGACGGGTTCCTCAGCAGCGACGGTTCCATGCACCAAGTAGCGATGGTTTCTTGTTTAAATGCCTCGGGAAGCTTCCAACGGTCAGAGACGTCTCCGGACGCTTTCACAAATTCACAACATCACTGGGCGCGGAGCTGTCTCCGCACACGGAGCGCGTCAGCGGTTTCAGCGCCGTGTCAGTGGTATCAGTGGTCCCCCTGACCTCAATCGTTCCCGAAATCCCCGGATGATCTTCTGCGTCCTCTGCGACCTCTTTGCTTCATAATCCTGGTACTCTTCGCCGCGGCTGGATTGTGCGTTGGTGCCGCGATGTCGAGGCCGTTGCCTGCCCAAGCAACACCCGCCCGGACCGTCGACGGCGTCGTTATGCACGGCGAGGCCAAGGGACCGCGTCCGATCGCCGGCGTACACGTCGTCCTGCACCGCGTTGGGCCCGATCGCGCCGGACCACTCGATTCGATGCTCACCGAGGCGCGTGGGCGATATCACTTTCGCTACGTCCCTTCGGGCAGCCCCGACGCGATCTACTTCGTCTCGGCGTCGTACGACGGCATCGCGTACTTCAGCGTCCCGCTGCACGATCCGGTGACGCGAGGCGACGACGCGCAGATCATGGTGTATGACACGACCTCGGGCCCCGTGCCGATTCACGTCCTCGGTCATCACATCATCGTCGGCTCGCCGGACGCGCACGGGCAACGCGAATCGGTCGAGGTCTTCGAGCTCGGCAACGATTCGAGCGTCACCCGCGTGACGGGCGGCGCCGAGCGGCCCGTGTGGCAGGCCCAGCTCCCGCGCGGCGTGCTGAGTCCCAAGGTGAATCCAACCGGAGAGATCGCGCCGAGTGCAATCTCGTTCACTGGTGGAGTCGTTAGGCTCTACGCGCCGGTGAGTCCGGGTGCGAGGCAGTTGTCGTACGCGTTCCAGGTGCCGAAGGCAGCGCTGCCGCTCTCATTCTCGATCGAGCAGCCGACGAGTGTGCTCGAGGTGCTGCTCGAGGAGCCGCGCGTAACGGTGACGGGTGGAAATCTCGCCGAAGTCGCGCCGACGACGTCCGGTGGACGATCCTTCCGTCGATTCCTCGGACAGAACATCCCGGCGCAGAGCGTCGTTCAGATCGACGTGCCCTTCACGCTCGGTGACACGCGCTCGCGATTCTTCATCGCCATCGCCGTCGTTTGCGGCGCGGCGATGCTCGGCGCAATTCTCTTTGCGACACGCGGCCGCCGCGTGCCGGCGCGAGCAGCGCCGACATATTCGCCCGCGGCGGACGAACTACTGCAAACCATTACGCAGCTCGACGCGCGTTTCGAGCAAGCCAATGGCGCCACGGAAGATCAGCGTGCGGCATACGAGGCCGAACGCGGCCGGCTCAAGGCGCGCTTGGCGGCCGCGCTTGCCGAAGAGCCCCAGCCCCGATAACATTCGCGACACAATCGAACGATCGCGGACGCGGGACACGGAAACCGGTGTGATGCCGGTGCGGCCCCGCCACTGTGACGGGTAATATGAGTCTGCTCAACAGCCACTGATCGGCGCAGGTCCGGTCGGGAAGGCGAGCAGACAGCCCGAAGCCAGGAGACGACCCCGTCTGCGCCACACTTTCAGATCCTCGGGGGAGGACTGGTGGCGACGACGCGCCGGATCGTGTTGGGCGTGTTCGACGTGACGGGCATCCTTCCTCGAGAACGGTGCCCGTTTTGCATTTCATTGCTTCGCGGCTCGCTGTTCGCTGCACGCTGACGATCGTCGCGATCGTCGCGATCGGGGCGTGCCGCGAGCACGCTCCGGAGAATCGCAGCGCCGGGAGTGTCGTCGACGACTACGGCCGCACCGTTAGGCTGAACGCGGCGCCGCAACGCATCGTCTCATTGAATCCCGCGACCACGGAGCTGCTCTTCGCCCTCGGCGCCGGGCCGCGCGTCGTCGGCCGGACGCAATACGATTTCTGGCCCGATTCGGCACGCCTCGTTCCGAGCGTCGGCGCGGGCATGCGGCCGAACCTCGAGGCGGTGCTTGGCCGACAACCCGACCTGGTGGTGATGTACGCCAGCGGCGACGATCGCGGCGCCGCTGATCGCCTAACGGCTGCCGGCATTGCGACGGCGGCGTTCCGCATCGACAAGATTCGGGACTTCGCTCGTGTTGCCATGGACCTCGGGAGGCTCCTTGGTGACACGATGCGCGCTCGGACTGTCGTCGATTCGGTCACTGCAACGCTCGACCGCGTTCGTCGCGCCACCGACACGCTGCCGCGGCCGACTGTTTTCCTGCACGCCTGGGAGAAGCCGCTCATGACGATCGGCGGCGGAAGCTTTCTCTCCGAGCTCGTCACGATCGCGGGTGGGCGGAACGTGTACGACTCGCTGCCGGCGCCATCGCCAGTCGTCACACTCGAAGACGTGCTGCGCCGGAACCCGGACATCGTGCTCGTGAGTCCGCTGGAGCGTGAGACTTTGCTCACGAGCAAGCGGTGGCACGCGTTGCCGGCGGTCCGCGCAGGGCGTGTCGTTGCCTATGATACCAACGTCGTCGAGCGGCCGTCGGTGAAGCTGGGCGAAGCCGCCGTCTCGCTCGCGCGAATTCTGCACCCGGGCGTGCTGCCATGAGCGCGCGAGCGAGCTGGTTGCGCTGGTCGGCCTTCGTCATCGGCCTTGGCGTCGCGCTCGTGCTTGCCGTCGCCCTGGGGACGATCGCTCTCTCGCCCGGTCAGGTGTGGAGTGCTCTCCTCGGACGCGGCGATGCCACGGCGATCACCATCGTGCGGGTACTCCGTTTACCGCGCGCGGTGCTGGCGGCGCTGATCGGCGCGGGGCTTGGCATCTCGGGCGCAGCGCTCCAGGGCACGATGCGCAACCCGCTCGCCGAGCCCTATCTCCTTGGGGTGTCGGGTGGGGCGGCGGTGGGGGCCGTGGTCGCCGTCTCGTTAGGCCTGGCGCTCACGCTCGTGCCGATCGCGGCGTTCGCGGGCGCGATCGCCGCGGTGACGCTCGCGTTCTTCGTCGCACACGCCGCCGGCACGCGCGGTGACGCGCGCATTCTGCTCATGGCCGGTGTCGTCGTCGGCGCCTTCGCCAACTCGGTGATCATGCTCGTCCTTGGCAGCGCACCATCCAACGTCGTGCGCGACGCCGTCTGGTGGATGATGGGCTCGGTCGCCGCGGCCACGTGGTCCGACAACGGCTGGCTCTTCGGGTATCTCGTCGTTGGCGGCGGCGCGCTCTTTCTCTGGGCACGGCAGATCGACGTGCTTGCGTTAGGCGACGACACCGCCGCCGCCCTCGGGCTCGATCCCGAGCGGACCGCGCGGAAGGTGTACGCCGCGGCGTCGCTCGTCGCGGCGGCGACCGTTGCGGCGGCCGGCCTCGTCGGCTTTGTCGGACTCGTCGTGCCGCACATCGTGCGGGGCACCGGTGTGAGACGCCATCTGCCATTGCTGGCGGGCAGCGCGCTCGTCGGCGCGGGACTCGTCGTCCTCGCCGATCTCGCCGCGCGCACGATCCGTCCTCCAGCCGAGCTCCCGTTAGGCGCCGTCACGGCGATCGTCGGCGTGCCGTTTTTCCTCGCGCGTCTCCGGCGGCTCGCATGATTCGCTACGACGACGTCGTCGTCCGGTATCCGCGCGCGAGCCGCGACGCGCTCTCCGGCGTTCGACTGGAGGCGATCCGCGGGCGTCTCACCGCGGTCGTCGGCCCCAATGGCAGCGGCAAGAGCACGCTCGTGCGCGCGCTGTTGGGCCGTGTGGATATCAGCGGCGGCCAGGTGCTCCTCAACGGCGAGCCCGTCACGGATCGAATGACGTTCGCGCGGCGAGTTGCCGTCGTGACACAGCGCGAGGAGCTCGCCTTTCCATTGAGCGTCGGGGAGTACGTCGCCCTTGGCCGATTTCCACACCTCGGTGGATGGCGCAGTGCGGGGAGGGCCGACCGCGTCGCCGTCGAGCGCGCGATGACGCGAGCTGGCGTCGAGCGATTTGCTCGCGACGAGCGCACGCTGCAGGAGCTCTCCGGCGGCGAATGGCAGCGCGTGCGGCTCGCGCGCGCGCTCGCTCAGGAGGCCGAATCGCTCGTACTGGACGAGCCAACGACATTTCTCGACATCGCGCACGAGATGTCGGTTTTTGAACTTCTCCATCAGCTCGCAGCCGAGGGTCTCGCCGTCTTGCTCGTGAGCCATCAACTCAACCTCGTCGCGCGGTTTGCCGACGAGATCTTCCTGCTCCATGAGGGCCGCATCGCCGCGGCCGGCCCGCCTGACGAGGTGATGCAGGCGCCTGTTCTCGAGCGCGTCTACGAGTGGCCACTCGTCGTCACGCGCGATCCCGCTGTCGGCGCACCCGCACTACTTCCGCTGCGCGTCCGCCGGCGGATCTAACGCTCCACACTTCCTTCCATGCGATCGATTCTCGCGCTGTCAACCATCATCATCGTCAGGCTCGCATTCGCGTCGCCCGTAGCGGCGCAGCGTCCCGATTCCCTGCGCGACACGGCGCGGATCGCGCCCGTCGTCGTCACCGCCACCAGTACTCCGCTCTCGCTCGACCGCGTGCCCGCGGCCGTCACGGTGCTCGACGGCGCGAGTCTGCGCGCACAAGGACTGACGCACGTCGCCGACGCGCTGCGCGAAGTGCCCGGCATGGCGGTCGTGCAGTCCGGCTCTTATGGCGCGCCGATCTCGTTGTTCACGCGCGGCGCGCAGAACAATTACACGAAGGTCCTCGTCGATGGCGTGCCGCTCAACGATCCCGGCGGCGCGCTCGACCTCGGACTCCTGACCCTCGACGACGTCGAGCGCATCGAGATCGTGCGCGGGCCCGCGAGCGTGCTGTACGGCTCGGATGCCGTCGCCGGCGTCGTCCAGATCTTCACACGTCAGGGCAATGCGCGGCCGCGTGGCTCGGTCGACGCGCGCGGCGGCACGTACGGAAGCTACGATCTCGACGCAACGGCCGACGCGCCAATCGGCATACTGCGCGCGTCGTTAGGTGCGGCGCACCACGTCACCGATGGTATCTACGATTTCAACAGCCGATATAGAAACGACGTCGGCAACGCGTCGCTGACCTTCGCGCCATGGAGAAACACGGAGATCACGGGCACAGCGAGATACGATGACGCGATCGCGCACTATCCGACGGATTTCACCGGCGCCCCCGTCGATCCCAACGCGTATCGCACCGAGAAGCGTACGCTGATCGGCGCGGACGTGCGCCAACAGATCGGCCGCGCTCGCGCGTCCCTCGCCCTCAGCTCCAATCTCGCCAACGAGTCGACGATCGACCCGCCTAACGGCCCGGGTGATTTCGGCAGTTCGCTCATCACACGGACCTTTCGCCAGGCAGCCGATCTCCGCCTCGGCGTTCCCGTCGCCTCGGCCCTCATGCTGACTGTCGGCGGAACGGCGGAGCGACAGCACGAGGCGTCGCCTGACTACGATCGTCGCAACGAGGCCGCGTACACCGAGGTGGTGCGCAGCGGCGAGTTGACCACGGCGACCTTCGGCGCACGACTCGATCACAGCAGCACCTTCGGCGACTTCGCGACCTATCGGGCATCGGTGTCGCGCGCGCTCCCCGGTGCGTTGCGTGTGCGCGCGAGCCTCGGTACTGCCTTCCGCGAGCCCGCGTTCTACGAATCGTTCGATACGCCATTCTCCGCGGCGAATCCCGATCTGCGCCCGGAGCGCACGACGAGCTGGGAGACTGGGCTCGAGCACGAGATCGCCGCGGGTACCGCGACGATCGGCGCGACCTACTTCAATCAGCGCTTCGTCGATCTCATCGATTATCGCTTCGACGCCGCGAATCCCGCGCAGAGCCAGTACGAGAACATCGCCCGCGCTCGCGCCGCAGGCGCCGAGGTCGAATTGCGCATCATGCCGAGGCACGGTCTGAGCGGCGACGCGAGCTACACCTGGCTCGACACGAAAGTGCTCCAGAGCGGCTTCGATCCGTCGCCGCAAGCGACGCTCGTCTCGGGTGGTCCGCTTCTGCGTCGCCCAAAGCACTCGGGTTCGGTCGGCGTTAGGTACGATTTCCTCGGCGGTCTCTCGGCGACCGCTCGCGCGACGTACGTCGGTACACGCGAGGATCGCCTCTTCCACGGCGCGCCGGACTTCAACACGGACGACGTGACGCTCGATCCGTATACGAAGGTGGACGCATCGTTCGTGGCGCCGCTCGCAGCTGTCTGGAGTCAACTGCGCTCGATCGACGCGACGCTGCGCGCGGACAACCTGTTCGACACGCGCTACGTCAGCGTCGCGGGCTATGCGACGCCCGGCCGCGTGATCACGGCCGGAGTGCGCGCGACCTTCTAGCGGCTGGGGAGTCGCTCCGGGGCTTGTCGTGTTCCGTGCGTGCGATCGCGGGAGCGGGGTCGCTCCGGGGCACTATGACGATCCTGCCATTTGCCTCTACGCCGTTAGGCGTGGTCGATAGTATGGCAGGATCGCCATAGCTGCCCCTCCGGACCCCGCTCCCGCGATCGCCCCTGCCACCTGCTGCCAGCGCAACTGGTGCATCGTCGCGCGGTGATTTCCACCTAACGACTGCGCGCGCGCGCCAATTCGGACGCTGCGACGCGCGAGCCCGCGCCCCGAAGCCTGATCGCGAGCAATCTTAGGTCGGGATAGCAGGAGCGGGGTCCGGAGGGGCAGCTATCGGCAACACTGCCATTTGTTTCGACGACGCTTCTCGTAAGAGGAGCCAATGGCAGTGTTGTCCATAGTGCCCCGGAGCGACCCCGCTCCTGCTATCGCTACGGCTAGCCCCTAGTCCCTAGTCCCTAGCCCCTAGCCCCTAGCCCCTAGCCCCTAGCCCCTATGTTTCATCATGCCCCTCCTCGCCACCGAGGCGATCGTTCTTCACACCTTCGACTATCTCGAGTCGTCGCGAATCCTTCGCCTCGTGACTCGCGAAGGAGGCGTGCGCTCCGTGCTGGCGCGGGGGGCGCGTCGCTCGTCGCGTCGGTTCGGCAGCGCGCTCGATCTCTTCGCGCAGGGCTCCGCACAGCTTCACGTCAAGCCCGGACGTGATCTCGACACGCTCGGGAACTTCGAGGTCGAGCGTGCGAGACCCGCGCTCGCATTGGAGCTCGAGCGCTTCACTGGTGCTGCGGTCATCGCGGAGCTGACCCTTCGCTTCGGGCGAGACGTTGCCGATCCCGAGCTCTTCGATGCCACGTCGTCGTCGCTCGACGAGTTGGCGTCGGCAAGCGCGAACGATGCGCCCGGAGCGACGCTCGCCGGCGCGTGGCGAATCATCGCGGCGCTGGGATTCGCGCCCGGCGTCGACGAGTGCAACGAATGCCATGCGTCGTTCGCGCCTAACGATGCGGCTCTGTTCAGTCATCCGGCGGGCGGCACGCTGTGCGACCGCTGCGCGCGTCTCGCGCCGTCGGGGCGACGGCTACCGGCCGCGGCGCGCGCCGCGCTGGGCGCGTGGATCAGCGGCCAGCGAGCGACATTGGGCGGAGATGCGGACGTGAAAGCGCATCAGCGTCTCCTGCGCGAGTTTCTGCGCGAGCATCTGGCCGATGAGCGCCCGCTCCGCGCGTTCGAGATGTGGGAGCAGGATCCATTGAGCGCGCCGCAACTCGTCGCCGACCCAACGCCATGATTCTCGGAACCGCCGGCCACATCGATCACGGCAAGACGACGCTCGTTCGTGCGCTCACGGGCGTGGACACCGATCGGCTTCCCGAGGAGAAGCGGCGCGGCATAACGATCGAGTTGGGTTTCGCGCCGCTGCACCTCGAGGGCGTCGGAACCGTCGGCGTCGTCGACGTCCCCGGACACGAGGGTTTTGTACGCACAATGCTGGCCGGCGCAACCGGAGTCGATCTGGCGCTCCTCGTCATCGCCGCTGACGAAGGTGTCATGCCGCAAACGCGCGAGCATCTCGCCATTCTTCGTCTGCTCGGCGTCGAGCGCGGCGTCGTTGCGCTCACCAAGTGCGATCTCGTCGATGACGAGTGGCGCGAGCTCGTGGTCGAGGACGTGCGCGCATTGCTCGCCGACACGCCGCTCGCCGATGCGCCGATCGTCGCAACTTCGTCGACGACTGGAGCAGGTCTCGACGATCTGCGTGCGGCAATCAGCGCCGCCGCGCGCGCAGTACCCGCGCGTGCCGGCGACGATCTCTTCCGCATGCCGGTCGATCGCGCATTCACGATCAAGGGCACCGGCACCGTCGTCACTGGCACCGTCTGGTCGGGACGCCTAACGCGTGACGCGACCGTGCGTGTGCTTCCCGTCGATCGCGCCGTGCGCGTACGCGGCATTCAGACCCACGGCGATCAGGTGCAGGTCGCGGAGCCGGGACATCGCACCGCCGTAGCGCTGGCGGGAATCGACGTCGCGGACGTCAACCGCGGCAGCTTCCTCGTCGCCGATGGCGCCTGGCGCGAGTCGAATGTGCTTCGCGCCGAGGTCGTGCTGCTCGACGATGCACCGAAGGCGCTGCGCGCGCGCACTGCCGTACGCTTTCATATCGGCACCGCCGACATCGGAGCACGCGTTGTCGCCTCCGATGGCGTGCTCGCGCCAGGTGAGCGCAAGTTCGCGCGGGTGGTGCTCGACGAACCCGTCGTTCTGCGTGCCGGAGACCGCTTCGTTCTGCGTTCTGCGTCGCCTGCGTCGACGATTGGCGGCGGCATCGTCGTCGATCCATTTGCGACGCGTCGCGCGCGGCCGTGGGAGGTCGAGCCCCATTCGGCGCCGGCGCTGCGATTGGGATTGGCGCTGCGCGAGGCAGGGGAGTCCGGACTCGACGTCGCGTCGCTGCCGATCCGCCTCGGCGTTCTGCCGCGCGAGCTCGAGCCCCTGCTCGGCGACGACACCACGCTTCGCATCAATGGCCGAGTGTACGCATCCGAGGTTGCAGCCTCTCTCGAGTCGCGCCTCGTTAGTCTCGTCGATGACGCGCATCGCGCGCGACCACTCGAGACCGGCGTCTCGCTCCAGGAACTGCGTTCGCGTCTCGCGGCACCACAGGAGCTCATCGACTTCGTCCTTGCGCGAGCCGCGGAGCAGCGCCTCGTCGAGACCGAAGGCGGCACGATCCGCGCGGCGGGATGGTCGCCGCGTCTCACCGACGCGCAACGCGTCCTCCTGGGTGAGATCGACGAGAGCGTTCGTGCCGCGGCGTACGAGCCGCCGAGCGTTGGCGAGCTCACGCCGCGCTTTGGCGCCGTCGTTGCCGACCTGCTTCGTCATCTCGAGCGTCAGAGGCGCGTCGTCGCGGTCGAGCCGGACCGGTACTACAGCACCGAAAGTGTGAACTTGCTCATCGAGCGGTTGCGAACGGGCATGGTGAAGGGTCGGGAGTATTCGCCAGCCGAGCTTCGCGAGCTGCTTGGGTTCTCTCGCAAATTCCTCATTCCATTTCTCGAGTATTGCGATCGGCAGGGTCTCACCACGCGCACGGCAAGCGGTCGAGTGTGGCGCGTTTGACGTTCGCGTCGGCGTGCTCTACCTTCGCAGTATCACCTTGAAGCAGGAGATCGACTCACCGACCTGTTCTGTCAGTTCCGGAGAATTCTATGGTTTACCGCTGGGCATCACCTGCCCTCGGGCTGCTCGTGTGTGCATTGATCGCGTCGCGGGCCGCCGGTCAGGTAGCCGACCAGCGTGCCGAAGACAGTCGCCGGCGAGGCGTCCTTGGTCAGAACCAACCGAACCCGTTTTCGCGCGAGACGACGATCCCATTCACCGTCGGTGACGGCGACTGCTCTGCTGGCACGCAGCACCATCTCGTAACGCTCAGGATCTACAACATCCTCTCGCAGGTCATCGCGACTCCCATGCTCGTCGACAGCGCGGCGACGGATCCCCCAAGCGCCCCGTCGGCCACGCGTGCGCTCTCGAGTCTTTCCCTGTCGTGCGGATCGTATTTCGCTCGCTGGAACGGCAAGCACGCGCGCAACAATCGTGAGGCAGCGCCGGGCGTCTACATGTACCAATTAATCGTCGACGGCCACCCGTCGGGAATGAAAAAGATGCTATTGAGGCGCTGATTGTCGTGCTGAGGGGGCTGCCCGTGCGTGCGATCGCGGGAGCGACCCCGCTCCTGCTATCGAGAATCAGATACGGTCACTACATCCTGGAGCGGCTGGCCGTCCTTTTGCACCCGTATGGTGAACATGAGCTTGCCCATGCGGAGTGGCGACGCCGCCCCGGACGCGAGGCGGAGCCCGTTTCTCACCGCCGAGTGGCCCCTGCGTCCGCCGCGCGGACTGCGACCCGGGGGCCGTTTTCTCAGCCGCGGACGAGTCGCGCTCGATGCGATCCGTTGGTCGGCGTGGATTATCGTCTCGCCGCGCTCGGTCGTCAGCGGCGGCGTCGCACGTGAGCTCGATGCACTCGGCGTCGCTGCCTTACGACTCGTTGCCAGCGCGTCGATTCTCGTCGGCCTCATCGCGACGTTCCAGGTTGCCTATCAGCTGAAACAGTACGGCGCCGAGTCGGTGAGCGCCCTCGCGATCGGATGGTTTGGGACGCGTGAGGTTGGACCTCTCGTCGTTGCGCTGCTCGTCGTCACGCGAAGCGCGTCCGCGATCGCGGGTGAGCTCGCGGCGATGACGACGAACGGCGAGATCGACGCGCTCCGCGCGATGAGTCTCGATCCGGTCAAGTATCTCGTTGCACCGAAGCTCGCCGCGATGTGCATCGCGCTCCCGGCGCTCACGATCATCGCCGATGGGCTCATCACCCTCGGCGGCTGGGTCGGCACGACGCTGTTCCTTGGCTTTAACTCACGATTCTATCTCGAGCAGATTCGAACTTCCTTATCGACATCGGATATCGCGATTGGCGCCGCGAAGTCGTTCATGTTCGGCTTCGTCATCGCCATCATTGCGTCGGACGAGGGCCTCGGCGTCGATCGGCGTGTGGCCGCGATCGGCGAGGCCGCGAGTCGCGCCGTCGTCTATTGTCTCCTCGGCGTGCTTGCCGCGGACACCCTCGTGAATGCCGTCTTCTACTTCATCCCCGCCCTCGTCCTCTGAGCGCGCGCTCGAGGTGCTCCACCTCACGGGTCCGGCGCGCACGCCGCTCATCTTCGACATCGACCTTTACGTCAAGCGTGGCGAGACCGTGTTGGTGCTCGGCCCGATTCAGTCCGGAAAGTCGATGCTCATGCGGCACCTCGTCGGACTCGAGTGCGCCTCGTCCGGCATGATTGCCATCGATGGACAGGTGTTCGACCCAACCAAGCCCGGCGAGAAGGCGCTCCGCAGCCTGCGCGCGAGTATGGGTGTGATCTTCGAGGGCTCGGCGCTCCTCCGACGCATCAGCGTGCTCGAGAACGTCGAGCTTCCTTTGCTCGAGCACGAGCGGCTCTCACGTGCGCGTGCGCGTGACACGGCGCGGGAGTTGCTTGCCGAGGTCGGTATCGAGGTCGACGATGACACTGTGCCCGTTCAGCTGGGGCGAGCGGGACAGCGCCGCGTCGCGCTCGCGCGGGCGTTGGCACTGCGCCCGCATCTATTGCTTCTCGACGAGCCGACGAGTGGGCTCGATTCGCAGGCCGCGCACGAATTCGACGAGACGCTTCACGGACTGCAAAAACGCTACGACTTCGGAATCGTGATCTTCTCTCATGAGATTCGTTATGCGTACGCACCGGCGAACGAGATCGACGTGCTCGCCGGTGGACGCATCATCGCGCGCGGCACGCGCGAGTCGCTGCTCGAGAGCGACGATCCGGTGATCCACGGCTTGCTCCATCGTCGAGAGCGCGAACAATGAATCGGCGCGGCGAAGCACGCTTCGGCATCATCTGGCTCATGAGCGGCACGCTGCTCGTGCTCGTCGCGCTGCTCGTGCTCGCTCGCTATCCGGGAATCTTTCGCACGGGCGTCCAGTATCGCGCAGTCTTCAAGAGCGTCTCGGGACTCAACAAGGGCGACGAGGTGCGGTACGGCGGCCTGCCGGTTGGTACGGTCGTGCGGATGGACATCGATCCGAGTGATCCGACACGGATCATCGTCGCGTTTCGCGTCAAGAAGTCCACGCCAATCCGCAGCGACACCAAAGCATCGATCACGCAGGTCGGCCTGCTCGGCGCGCCGTACATGCAGCTCGAGCCGGGTACTCGTTATGCAGCGGCATTGCCGCCGGGCAGCACGCTGCCGACCGTGGAGAATCCGAGCTTTCAGGACGCCATGCGCCGGCTCTCCGAGTTCATCGACCGGACCGATACGCTGCTTGGCGGTGCCGAGCGCGTCGCGCGCGCGTCGCCAATCGAGCGCCTCGACGCCACGCTCACGCGCATGGATACGCTGATCGCCATCGCGACCGTTGGCGCGCGCACAAGCTTCGTCACGATCGATCGCACCTTCTCTCGCGTCGACTCGGCGAGCGTCAGGCTCGGCGCGCTGCTGGACCGGTCGGGTCGACTGCTCGCCACGCTCGACACCGCGACGCGAAGTGCAGGTCCGCAGCTCGCCGCTACGCAACGTGAGGCGGTGCAATCGTTGCGCGAGATTCACAACCTGCTCGCCGATTTCCGCGATGCGTTCGCGCAGGAGGGCGGCGTCAATCAGATGGTTCGCAACCTCTCGGTCGCGTCGGATAACGTCGCGCGACTCAGTGAGCGCCTCGAGCGCGATCCGACGAGTGTCCTGAAGGCACGAGCGGCGCCGAACAAGCCCGCGGGACCGAAGGCTCGTGATTGAGCGCCTAACGCGGCAGGTCGCCACTGTCGCCGCGATCCTTGCCGCAATGGGCTGCATTCACGGCAAGCTGCCGCCGCGCGAGTATTACCGTTTGCGAACCGCGCCGCTGCCCGATTCACTCGCCGCGTTCTACCGCGACGGCGGCGCGAGCACGCTGCCCGTCGGCGGCGTCGCGATCGTGCCCTACGTCGCGCCGGGCGTGTACGGCGACGGAAACATCGTCTATCGAATCGACGACAGCGAAATGGGCTCGTATCCCAATCGCGAATGGGCGGTGCCGGTACCGACGATGCTGGGTATGATGACCGAGGACATTTTCCGCGTCCGGCCGCTTACGCGCGATCCGGCCGTGTTCGATCCCCCTTCGCCGCACGTGTACGCTTACGTCTGGCGCGGACTCATCCGCGAGCTCGAGGAGGTCGATCGTGGCAGCCGGGTGTACGCCGTCGTTCGGCTCGACGCACGCATTGTCCGGGCGACGGATGACTCCGTCCTCTGGTCGGGGAGCGCACGGCTCGAGCGGCCGGTACCGCAGGGCACTATGCCGGCAATCGTCGATGTCCTATCGCAGCTTGCCACCGAAGCGATATTGCAGTTGCAGGACTCGGCTCGAGCGTCGCTCGCGGGACCGGCCGCTTCGGCAGTGCGTGCGCCGCAAGGAGGGCCGAGCGCTCGCCCGTGAACGGGAAGTAGCTAGGGACTAGGGGCTAGGGGCTAGGGCTCGCGGATAGATCGCTGCGCCGGTCCCCAACCCTACGCCCCTAGCCCCTAGGCCCTGGTAGTTTCAGTTATACTCATCCTCGGCACATGATCAACGCTGATCGCCTCACCGTCAAAGCCGGCGAAGCACTCACCGAAGCGGTGACTATCGCTCGGCGCAATGGCAATCCTGCAGTCTACGACGTCCATCTTCTCTCCGCGCTGCTCGATCAGCAGGAGAGCATCGTCGTCCCAATCATTCAAAAGCTCGGCGCGAGCGTCGCGGCAATTCGGGAACGCGTCCAGCGTGAGATCGGCCGATATCCGAAGCAGAGCGACGCGCAGCCGAACGTCGCTCGTGAGCTCAACCAGGTCTTCGATCGCGCCGAAGACGAAGCGAAGAAGCTCGGCGACGAGTACGTCTCCACGGAGCATCTGCTGCTCGCACTCTCCGAGGTGAAAGGCTCGGAATCGAAAGCGGTGCTGAACGCGGCTGGCGTCACGCGCGAGAATCTGCTCGAGGCGCTCGAAGCCGTGCGTGGAACGCACCGCGTAACGGACCAGAGTCCCGAAAACCAGTATCAGGCGCTCGAGAAGTACACTCGCGATCTCACCGACGCAGCTCGCAAAGGGAAACTCGATCCCGTGATCGGTCGCGATGAGGAAATTCGCCGCGTGATTCAAGTTCTCTCACGTCGCACGAAGAACAATCCGGTGCTCATCGGTGAGCCAGGCGTCGGCAAGACGGCGATCGTCGAAGGTCTCGCACAGCGCATCATCAACGGCGACGTCCCAGAGAGCCTCAAGAACAAGCGACTCGTCGCGCTGGATCTCGGCGCGTTGATCGCCGGCGCGAAGTTCCGCGGCGAGTTCGAGGAGCGCCTCAAATCCGTGCTCAAGGAGATCACGGAGAGCGAAGGGCAGTACGTCGTCTTCATCGACGAGATGCACACGCTGGTCGGCGCGGGGAAGGCCGAGGGCGCGATGGACGCGGGCAACATGCTCAAGCCGATGCTCGCGCGCGGCGAGCTTCGCGTCGTCGGCGCGACGACGCTCGACGAGTATCGCCAGCACGTCGAGAAGGATGCCGCGCTCGAGCGCCGCTTCCAGCCCGTGTATGTCGGTGAGCCGAGCGTCGAGAACACGATCGCGATTCTGCGCGGTTTGAAGGAGCGGTATGAGGCGCATCATGGGGTGCGCATCACCGACGATGCCGTCATCGCCGCCGCGACTCTGTCGCATCGCTACATCGGTGATCGATTTCTCCCGGATAAGGCCATTGACCTCGTCGACGAAGCCGCGTCGCGACTGCGCATCGAGATCGACTCGATGCCGCAGGAGATCGACGAGGTCGAGCGTCGCATCGTGCAACTGGAAATCGAGCGCACGGCACTGCAGAAGGAGCGAGACCCCAGCGCTGTGGAGCGTCGAGAGCAGATCGAGCGCGAGCTTGCCGGGCTTCGCGAGCGCTCGTCGGCCATGAAGGCGCAGTGGCAGCGGGAGAAGGAGACGTTAGGCGCCGTCGGCAAGATCAAACAAGAGATCGATCAGGCGAAGATCGAGGCCGAACAGGCGACGCGTCGCGGCGATCTCGCCAAGGCGGCAGAGATCTCTTACGGGCGCATCCCGCAACTGCAGAAGCAGATGTCGGACGCCGAGCAGAACCTGGCGTCGCATCAGGGGCGGCCGCAATTCCTCAAGGAAGAGGTGACCGCGGACGACATCGCCGAAGTCGTGGCGCGTTGGACGGGCATTCCGGTGACACGGCTGTTGGAGAGCGAGCGCGCGCGCCTGACGAAGCTCGAGCAGGAGCTGGCCGAGCGTGTCATCGGACAGCCGGAAGCAGTGCAGGCGGTCGCGGACGCCGTTAGGCGGTCGCGCGCGGGGTTGCAGGACCCGAATCGTCCGATCGGCTCTTTCATATTCCTGGGTCCTACCGGTGTGGGGAAAACGGAAACTGCCCGTGCGCTCGCCGAGTTCTTGTTCGACGACGAGCGCGCGATGGTGCGCATCGACATGTCCGAGTACATGGAGAAGCACGCCGTCGCTCGGCTCATCGGCGCTCCGCCGGGCTACGTCGGATACGAGGAAGGAGGGCAGCTCACCGAAGCCGTCAGGCGGCGCCCGTACTCTGTCATCTTGTTCGACGAGATCGAGAAGGCGCACCCGGATGTTTTTAACATACTACTCCAGATTCTCGATGACGGTCGCCTTACAGACTCACAGGGACGGACCGTCGATTTCAGGAATTCGGTCGTCATCATGACCTCCAACATCGGCAGCACCTTCATTCTCGAGCATGCTCGAGGCGATTGGGCACTGGTCGAGACTCAGGTGATGGCCGAGATGCGGCGGGTGTTCAAGCCCGAGTTCCTGAATCGCGTGGACGACGTCATCATCTTCCGTCCACTCACGCAAGAGCAGATCGAGAAGATCGTCGATCTCCAGCTCAAGCGCCTCGAGAAGCTGCTCGCCGATCGGAAGATTACGATTCTCGTAACTCCGGAGGCGAAGCACGTGCTCGCCGAGGAGGGGTACGATCCGGCGTTCGGGGCTCGTCCGCTCAAGCGGTCGATCCAGCGATTGATTCAGAATCCGCTCGCGATGGCGGTACTCGACGGCCGCTTCAACGACGGCGACACTGTTGTCGTCGATGTCGGGCCCAATGGCCAACTGCAGATGCATCGGCCGATGGAGCGCGAGGCAGTGATTGCCTAGCCGGTCATCCCTTGTTAGTGGCAGGGTTCGGATAATCCGGGAATTTCGGGAAAGCGGAATGTCGGTACGAGTCGCGTCGAGGGCGAGCTTCAGACTCGAGACGTGAGTAATGAGATCCCGCTTTTTCGATGTGGCACCCAGGCATCTCACCTGCCGATGGCGGGTGAGATGCGCGCAACGCCTCACGGAGTAGGCGGGATCTCACCACTCAGTTCTCGAGCCTCAAGCTCGACGCTTCTAACACATTATAGTAGATCCTTCGCTTCGCTGAGAATGACAACGAATCGAGACGACTTGAACTGGATGTCCGCCGCGCTCGAAGAAGCGCGGGCGGCGGCGGCGGGCGACGTTCCCGTCGGTGCCGTGATCGTTCGAGACAATCAGGTGCTCGCGCGCGCGAGCAATCGTACCGTGCGCGATCAGGACCCAACCGCTCACGCCGAGCTACTCGCGATTCGCGCCGCTGCCGCCGCGGCTGGTGAATGGCGACTCGGCGACTGCACGTTGTACGTGACCCTCGAGTCGTGCGCGATGTGCGCTGGGGCGATCGTGCTCGCGCGAATTGCGCGCGTCGTCTTCGGTGCGTGGGACGACAAAGCCGGCATGGCAGGCTCGGTGGGCGACCTGCTCAGACACCCACGACTGAACCATCGCCCCGAAGTCCTCGCGGGCATCCGCGCCGATGAGTGTGCGGAACTGTTGCGTGAATTCTTCAGCGCGCGCCGGAGCGGGCCCCCGGACCTGTCAATCGTTAGGTGATGGGCAGCTACGGAGGCAGCAGCGCCGAGATCTTCGCGTTGAGGGCGTCGGCGAGCGCGACGAGCCGGTTGGTGTAGGGGAGTGACCGATCGAGTCGATCGACGAGGATGCTCAGCACGGCGAGGTCGGTGCCCGTGAGCTTCCGCGGATCGCTCGGCGGTAACGCATCGTTGGCGAGCGCGGCGAGCGCGTGAAGCTCGTTAGGCCCGGTGACGGAGACGAGTTGTTCGTCCGGGTCGGCGACGACGATATGCGTTTCGTCGTCGACGATGTCGAGAAAGACGGTTCCAGAGCGCCGGTGGCACCACTCATCCGGCGTGAGCGCGGGTCGCATCATGGTGATCATTTCGGGTTGCCCAACGAGGAGAAACGTCGGACCAACTCCGGCCGTCGTCGGCCGATCAGTGCGCGTCGCGGGTGGGCGACGGAAAGCCAATGGGTGCGGGACACTCGCAATTTCTATGCACAGCGGGCTCGGCGATGCAAACGTCTGCGCGTCATGGGCGCACCGGCGGTTCGTCGACTGCGGACCGCGGACGCTGGTGATGGGTCGGTGCGTCAGGTCTGGTGGGTCGCGTCGACGCTGCGTGCTGCCGCTGTCCCGGGACACTAGCGTCGAGCAAGTGGGCTAGCCAACTTCCCGACATGCCCGAACAAGCGCCGAAAGGTTGGCGGCACTGGTCTGAACCGAAGAAGCGATCGCCGCCAGTGCTCGTGCGATTCACTGCCGAGAGCGGCGAAGTCTGGACGGTCTGGGATACGACGTTCAGCAAGTTCAAAAATCATCGCCACGCGCATTGCGAGGAGGCAGCACGGACGCGTGTCTTTGTGAACGCAGCAGGCGTGAAGCGGAGCTACACGTTCAAGCGCGCAGAGTCTCGCGTGCTCGATAGCGCGCTCCTGGAGCGGCAGCTGCACGAGGCGAGCTTCGTTGGAAAGATGCCGGATCTGAGCGATAGAATGCCGCGTTAGGCAGGGAATGCCTGGCGGCGCGGCGGTGGTCGCGCACGGATGATGCAGAATCCGCCCTCCCTGACGAACCACCCGAGGTGACGGGAGGATGCTGTCCACTACGCTCCCCGCGATCGCGATCATCGTCGTGATCTGGCTTTTCGCAAGCGTGAACATCCTGCGGCAATACGAGCGCGCGGTGGTCTTTCGGCTCGGTCACGTCCTGGAGCATGAGAAGGGCCCAGGTGTCGTGTTCGTCTTTTGGCCCATCGAGAGGATGGTCAGGGTCTCGCTCCGCGTCGTGACCTGGGACGTTCCCCCGCAGGACGTCATCACGCGTGACAACGTGTCCCTGAAGGTCAATGCCGTCGTGTACTTCCGCGTCGTGGACGCAACGAAGGCAATCATCGAGGTCGAGAACTACCGCTTCGCCGTCGAACAGGCGTCGCAGACAGGCCTTCGCAGTGTACTTGGCGAGGTCGAGCTGGACGACTTGCTCTCGCAGCGCGAGAAGCTCAACTCGCGGCTGCAAGGCCTCCTCGATGAGCAAACTGAGAATTGGGGTGTGAAGGTAACACAGGTTCAGGTCAAGCAAGTCGACCTGCCGCAGGAAATGCAGCGCGCGATCGCGGCGCAGGCGCAGGCGGAACGGACGCGTCGAGCCAAGGTCATTGCTGCGGCCGGTGAGTTCCAGGCCGCGGGCCAACTCTCGGAGGCTGCGGCCGTGCTGAACCGTCAACCAATCGCGATTACGCTGCGATATCTCCAAACCTTGATCGAGATCGGCGCGGAGAAGAACACGACGATCGTCTTCCCGCTGCCGCTCGATCTGTTGGGAGGCCTGGGCGCGAAGTTCGCCGACGCCGGTCCAACCGATGCCAAGACGCCGTGAGTACCGTGGTTGCTCGCGCTCTCCTTGACAGCCTAGGAGAACAGGGCTAACCTCTCCTGGTCCGCCTAGGAGAGAGCCTTTCGTGTCACCCGTCGAGCTACTGCCCGGCACCCTCGATTTGCTCATTCTCAAAGCTGTCTCGCTCGGGCCCCAGCATGGGTACGGGATTCTGCTTCGCATCGAGCAGATCTCTCGCGGGCACCTTCCAGTTCAGCAAGGCACGCTCTATCCTGCCCTCTACCGCCTCGAAGATCGCGGATTCCTGGGCACCGAGTGGGGTACGTCGGATAACAATCGGCGCGCGAAGTTCTACCGCCTCACGCCCGAAGGCCGGAAGCAGCTCCGCGACGAGCGTTCGAGCTGGGAACAGGTGGTCGCCGCCATGACGACGGCGCTGCGTGCGACGCCGGAGTCGCTGTGAAAGCACGTATCCGCCAGGCTTGGGCGATCGTACGCCACCTCGTCCGCCGCGCGACGCTCGAGCGCGATATGGAGGAGGAGTTCAGGAGTCACCTCCAACATCGCGCGGACGACCTCGAGCGGCGCGGCCTCGCGCGCGCCGCCGCCGAGCGGCGGGCGCGTGTCGAGTTCGGCGGCGTGGCAGCGCAGAAGGAGGCAGCTCGCGACGTGCGCGGCTTGCGACCGTGGCAGGAGCTCCGAGCCAACGTCGCGTTCGCGGCGCGCGGCCTTGGACACCATCCGATCCAATCGTTGATCGTCGTCACGACACTCACGCTCGGCATCGGCATCAGTGCCGTCGTCTTCTCCGTCATGAACGCGCTCGCGTTCCGTGCGCGCGTCGACCGCGACGCTGCGTCGTTCACGCAGATCCTGGTGTCGTATCGCACGGACACGACGGGGCCAACGTTCCCCGGTGCAGCTCCGCTCGGCGACTACCTCGCCTACGCGCGCGGGATCCGATCACTGTCCTCGATCGCGGGATGGCAGCACGTGCAGCTGGCGCTGTCCGATGGCGCGCGCCCCACGCCCGGCGCGCTCGTCACGTGCGGATTCTTCGACGTGTATGGGCCCGTGAGGCCGATCGCGGGACGCGTGCTCCAACGCGACGACTGCGATTCGCGCGCGCCAGTCGTTGTCATTGGCAATGAGCTCTGGCGCACCGCGTTCGGCGGCGACACCGGCGCGGTCGGCCGCGTGCTGCGAATCAATGG